>JAAYWU010000191.1 GCA_012516295.1 Clostridiales bacterium
ATGCCAAACCTTGTCGGGTACAATCGGGTTGTCCGGATTCTGGGAAACATAGCCGATGGCGGTGCTTTGCTCCCGGTGGGAAAGGCTGTTGATGTCCCTTCCGCAGAATTCGATGCTTCCTTTGCGCTTGCCAAACGGCGCGATGACCGGTTTTAACTGTTTCAGAAACGTGCTTTTGCCGCAGCCCGATCGGCCGAACAGTAAGATAAAATCCCCTTTTTGCACGGACAGGTTCATATCGGAAAGCCCTGTGCCGTTTGCATTCGGATAGGAAAAGCTCAATCCGGTGATTTTAATTTGTTCCATACAATGTTTTCTCTCCTATTTACGATGATGGGAAGCAGGCAGAACAGGGCGTACGCAAGATAAAACGCGGTGCTTCTGCCTTCCGGCCATGCGATACGGATGGCCGGAAAGTAAACCGATTCAAACCTTCCCAGTCCAAGCCCCAAAAGAAGGGAAAAGAGCAGGACAGCTTCCGTGGCAAGAAGGGTTTTGTCCCTCCGCTTCCACGAAAAGACGGAAAACGAGGTTCTTCCTTTCAGCCCGAATCCCCTTGCTTTCATGGAATCCGCCGTTTCAATCGCGTTTTCCAAAGCCCACGTGATTAAAATGGAAAGAATCTGGACGCCGTTCTTTACGCGTTGCAGAAGATTCCCGTGGGAAGCGTCCATCCCGATGCAGCGCTGCGTGTTCGCTATTTTTTTGATTTGGGCCTTATATCTTGGCACAAAGCGCAGGGTCATGGAAAACATCAGGGATAAAACGGGAATCAGCCTGCCGAACAGATACATCAGCTTATCGCTCGTCATGATTTTGTTGAAGCAGGAAAAAGCAATGATTACCGTAATGAAAGCGCCGCCGGAAACCGTTCCGAACACAATCGATTCCAGCGTGACGGGATTCTCGTTCAGATAGAACAGGATGGTCCCGCCGGCGTGGCTGAACAGCGGGTTGATAAGGGATACGATGAGCGTCACAGGAAGCATGCAGAAAATGTTGAACCGGATGGCTTTCCGCCCGTTAAGCTGTACGGAATACAGAAATACGGAGCAGAAGGCAATGGCCAGTAGGATGGGATGCAGGAAGAACATAGTGAAAAATAGGACAACACAGAAATATAAAAATAAAATGACCGGATGATAGCTTGAAAACGCATCCGGATTATTTTTTTGGAACATTCCAGTCACAGCCCACATCCCTTCCGAAATTACAGGTTAACCGCCAGTTCACGACGTCCCCGTCTTTTAATTGATAGCGGCTGCAGCCGTAATTCGGGTGCCAGCCGTTTACCCTATCCATCCATCCGCTCAGCTTGCCGGAGCAGCCGAAAAACAGTACGGCAGCCGTTGAAACGGCGAGAAACGCCGCAGCATTTTTTCTGTGCCCTCATGAAATCCCTCCAAACTGCCGGCATGGTTGCCTATAGCAGTACAAAAAAGCATGTAAAAAAAGAACCGACACTTTTCATAAGCATCCGTTCATTTCACAAAAACAAGCAGGTATGCCAGCGCGCATATCTGCAAAATATAAAAATCCCCTTTTCTTACCAAAAGTTGCTTTTCATGATTCCGGCAGGTCTCCCGACTTCAGATCATTCCGGAGTTTACCCTTCTCATGCAAAAGCACAATGGTTATGTAAACCCAGTCCCCGTTCACGGTAGAGTAAGCTGTTAGAGATTTTCACTCTATTCCCTTTTGCTTCATGTGAAATGAAACCGAAATCCATATTCCGTTTTGTGGTCAACAAGTGGTTTTTCTAATTCTATCATTATAGCATATTCCGGGGGATTTTCCACAATAAATTGCCGGGAAATGCAATCCGTTCATTGCAAGGGAGCCTTGGCCGCTTTATCGGACAGGCCTGTTTCAATGGAAAGGGTGTTCTCGTGTTCGAAAGGGAATACGGAATTGGAAATTGATTTCCAATTTTCGGCAGATGCGGTATAATACTACTGGAGAATATCGTTGCGATACAGCTTTAAAAAGGGGAAAGGGGAACATTATGAAAAGGGAAAAGAACCCGGAAGGAAAAAAGAAGCGCTCTTTGAAAACAAATGTGTTATTTACAGTTATTTTCTTTTGGGTGCTGCCGCTTTTGGTTATTATCGGGATCGCGGGTGTTTACACCTCGGATCAGATCCGAAATCGGATTATGGAAAATATTACAAATAGTGTCACCGCTTCCGCGGAAATTTGCGCGGCGCAGATCGACGCGTTGGTAAACGCTTCCTACGCCGCTACCTATAATCCCCATATCTCCGATGCTTATAACCGTTATTTGAACCGCAAAATTATGAAATACAGTTCGGATGAGCTGTATGCCGATGTTACAAACTTTCTCAAAGTACAGTACGGCAACAGCAGCCAGTTTGACATGACCGTTCTTTACTACGATGATGACCCCGACACGCTCTATTATACGTACAACGAGACATCGGGGATGACCTTTGTCCAATATCAGAAATACCATACGGACATTCATGATAAGATATGTGATTTTGCTAAATCGCTCGGGAACCGTGTCGGCTTTTACAGCACAGACGGAAAATACTATTTGGTACGTAATCTGGTGAACAGCAATACGTTTGTGCCTTACGCAACGCTTGTTTTACAGTTGAATAAGGCAAATGTTTTTGGCAACCTGATGAATGTTGTGTACGGAACGGATTCAACGGTTTGGATTGACGACAGCGCCATGCAGATAAAGGGCTCGATGATTTCAAAGGTTGAATACGAGGCCGCGGTAAATTCCCCGAACCGGTATCCAACGCTTATCACCGGCTCGAAAAAGATGAATATTGGAACGTTGAAGTATGCCATCCGTATCAATTCCTCTGAAATTATGGCGTCTCTTGCGCACTTTCAGTTGCTCCTGTTTTTGCTGTGCCTTTTGGTGATTCCCATTCTCTGCTGGGCTTATTACTTCTTTACCCGGAACGTAACCTGGCCGATTTCCAGATTTCTGGAGATGTATCAAAAGCTGGGGAATGGAAATTTCGGCATCCATATGGAAGAAGATTTTCCGAACCGGGATTTTGAACATCTTTCCAAGGATTTTAACCGGATGTCCGACCGCCTGAAAGCGCAGTTTGAACAGATTTATAATGATGAGCTGGCATTGCGCGACGCAAAAATCATGGCGCTTCAGGCCCAGATC
>JAAYWU010000192.1 GCA_012516295.1 Clostridiales bacterium
AAAATCTTCGCGTTATACTTAATTTAGAGTAATTGGTTTAAAAAAATCAATTACATATCTAATATTTTAAAAAGGAGGCGTGGAAATGAATGTCGCTGCAATCGGTGACAATTGTATCGACGTATACCCCCGTTTAGGGAAAAAGTATCCTACGGGCAATGCGGTTGACACCGGCGTAAACCTGCAGAAGCTGGGCATCCCAACTTCCATTATCAGCACTACTGGCGACGATGAAAACGGAAGATGGATGCTGAGTTGTCTGAATTCCGAAGGGCTCGACATCAGCCATCTAAAGGTTGGAAGGGGCCCGACAGCAATTACCTATATGGATATGAATGGTTTGGACCGCGTTCATGGGAAATATTGCGAAGGCGTTTTAGAAAACATTGTTTTCGATGAGGAAGATATCCGTTTTGCCGCCAGCCACGATCTTGTGCATACCGCCCTTTGGGGCAAGGCGGAAAAAGTTCTGCCGGAAATCAAAAAACGCGGCGCAAAAATCAGCTTTGACTATGCAGACAGACTGGATCATGAGCTGGTTGAAACGACCCTTCCCTATGTCGATTACGGTTTCTATTCCTACAAGCAGCGGGATGAATTTATCGAAAACTTTTTGAAGGATAAAGTGAACCACGGAATGAAAATCGCGGTTTCCACCTTCGGAGAAAAAGGAAGCCTTGCATGGGATGGCAAAAGGTTCTATGAATTCGGCATCTTTCCCGCGAAAACCGTCAACACAGTTGGCGCGGGCGACAGCTTTATTGCAGGGTTCCTTTACGGTATCCTGACAAATATGCCGATCGAAAAGGCGCTGGAAAAAGGTGCGAAAATCGCCTCCGAAGTTGTCAGCGTTTTTGAACCCTGGGTTCAGAATAAATAACCATTTCCATACTTGTCCATTTCAAATATATTTTCCACCACTTTACACTTAACGTGCCTCCGGCACGAAATACGAACAGATAAGGATTGATTGTATGCTTAACATTGACAAAAGCAAGGTTGATTTCCTTGTAACCGCAAATATGGTCAAAGAAGTAGAAAACCTGATGGCAAATGACTTTCCGAAGCTCGACAAAATCGTAGCGAAGATGGTTGAACGCAAAATTGACCGCGTCTACTTCGTGGCCTGCGGCTCTCCCCTCTGTGCCTGCCAGACAGCTCAGATGCTGTTTGAAAAGTACTCCGACATCCCCTGCAAATCATACAGCGGCTGGGATTTCCTTGATCAAACCCCGAATAAGCTGGACGAGCACTCCATGGTTATCGGCATAAGCCATTATGGCAAAACCGAAGAAGTCTATAACAGCATTAAGCGCGCGCGTGAAGCCGGCGCGTTAACGCTCGGTGTGACCCGCGACCAGGAAGGCACTCCTTTAAGTCAAGAAGCGGAATATGTCCTCGGCTACGGCGCAGAATGCATTTGGGAAATTCACCTGCTGGTCAGCTATTACATTGCCTGCAAATATATCAATGCAATCAAAGAAAATGAAGAAATCAACAAAATCCTTGCAGACATGCCGAAGCTGCCCAAAGTTCTGGGAGAACTCGTGGTTTCCCAGGAAGAGAAATCGAAGGAACTCGGCATCCGCGCAAGCAAATGGCCCTTTATTTATACGGTTGCCGCCGGCCCGATGCTTCCGCTCGCTTATAAAGAGGGCGTCATCACCATGATGGAATTTACATGGACGCACGGCTGCATGCTGAACAGCGCCGAGTTCCGCCATGGCCCGCTGGAAATCGTGGAAAAGGGTGTTCCGTATGTATTCATGCTTGGCACCGACGAGTCCCGCCATACAACCGAGCGCACGATTAATTTCGTGAAAAAGTTCACCGAGGATTATATTGTATTTGATTATAAGGATCTGAATGTGGACCTGCACCCGATGCTCGCCCCGATGGTGCTGTTCGTACCCCTCGAGTTCTTATATTATTATCTCTTCATCAGCAAGGACCATAACCCGGATGACAGGCGTTACTACGGCGGATTGGTACAATAT
>JAAYWU010000193.1 GCA_012516295.1 Clostridiales bacterium
CAAACACACTTTCCACACAAGCTGAGTCGATTGTGGATAAAGTGAAGACTCCGGTCACGATTTATATTCTCGCAACCGAGTCGCAGACAAAGAGCGACCGGATTATCGCCGGATACAGCCAGGTGGGCGAGCTCGCCGCGAAAATGGCGGAGCGGAACCGGAATATCAGTGTGAAGTATATTGACCTGGATACCAACCCGGCTTTCGCAAGCGATTACCGGTCCGACAATATTTCCATCGGTGATGTAATCATCCGGTCCGATAAGCGTTACCGTGTGCTCTCCGTTATGGACCTGTTCAATGTTTCCTATAATCCGGACGGGACAATGGGCGGCACCTCCATGGCGGACAGCGCGCTCGCTTCCGGTTTGAACTCGGTTATTTCGGAAACGGTTTCCATCGCCGCGTTCGACACCGGCCACAGCGAACAGATGGATACCACAACCTATAAAAAGCTTTTAAGCAACAACAGCTTTGAAACCAAGGATTTCAATTTGCTGACGGACGACATTCCCGCGGACGCGCGGCTGGTGGTTTTGGGCTGCCCCACAACCGATTATACGGATTCGGAAATCCAGAAGCTGGACGCATTTTTAAGCAGCGGTTCGCTCGCGGGCGACCGTTCCCTGCTGATTACCTTCCACCCGAGCCAGACCGCCATGCCGAAGCTTTCTGCTTTTCTGAAGGAGTGGGGAATCAGCGTAACGCCGCAGACAATCGTGGTGGAAAGCGACTCGTCCAAATACTATACGAGCGACCCGAGCTTCATCCTCTCCAATTTGGAAACCACGCTGGACCTGGGCGGAAGCTCCTCGTACAACAGGTACTACACCACGCCGCAGTCCAGCCCGATCAATATTCTGTATGAAACAAAGGGCACAAGACAGACCTATTCCCTTTCCAAATCAAACGAGACCTGCTATTTGGTGGATAACAACACCAAGGAAGGCGACAAACCCGCCAAGGCCGCCTATCATACGGGCGTGCTGTCGCAGGATACGGTAAAAGCGGGCGGGAAAGAGTATAAGGCGAACGTTATCGCGCTGGGCAGCACAACGATGTTCAATTCCGATATCCTTGCGCCGAACACCTTCTCCAACGCCGCGTATCTGGTTGACCTTTCCCGGTATGCCGCCGGCACAACCAATGCCACGACGGCCATTACGGAAACGCCGGTTGATACCAATGTGCAGGATATTGATTTGAGCACCGGAACGAGTATCCTGCTCGGCTTGGGCGTCTTTACCCTTCTGATTCCGCTGACAATCGTAATAGCAGGCATCTGCGTTTACCGCAGAAGGAGGCACCTGTAATATGAATAAAAATATCCGAAACCTCGCCATCGTTGGAATCAGCGTTGTGGTTTTGGGCGGGATTGCCGCCGCGCTACTTATGACACAGCCGAAGGAAGGGGACGACTCCTCCTCCGAGTCCTCTACTTCCACCATCGAGCTTGTTTCCAAAAGCAGTTCGGACATTACTTCCATGAAAGTGGTCAACCAGAAGGGCGGATACACCATCCTTCCTTCCGTCAAAAAGAACACCGCTTCCTCCGGCACATCTTCCGGTGCTTCGTCCGCCGCGGCGGAGGAAATCACGTTTTACGTAAAGGAGCTGGAGAACATTCCGGCCAATACCTTCGCCGTCTCACAAGTGGTGCAGAACGGATACAGCCTGGTTGCCACTAAGAATCTGGGCACGGTTTCCAATTTAGACGAATTCGGGCTGGAAAATCCCAAGGCGACGGTGGAAATCACCTTCAAGGACGGCAGCACGTATAATTATAAAATCGGAAATGTTACCGCAACGGACAGCAGCGCATACTACATGTGCGGACAAAACTCCAGCAATGTCTATACGGTGAGTATCGACAGCGGCCTTCTGGAGGGCAAGGAATATTTTGTCACCAAGGAAATCCTGTCGATTGATCATTCCTCCGGGGAAAACGACTTTACAAAAATCGCGTTGAGCGGCACAAATTACGACCAGCCGCTTTTGCTGGCAAAGAGCGGTTCCGATTTGGTCCTTACTTCCCCGGTGAGCGCGAAAACGGATGCCGATAAGCTCAATGCGCTTGAAACCGCCCTGACCAGCATGACGGCGGATTCCGTGGAAGCGCTGAATCCCGATGCCGAGGCGCTCAAGCGCTACGGCCTGGATAAGCCGCTGGTTGTTGCGGACTATACGGTAAACAAGCAGAGCTATCAGCTGAAAATCGGCGCAAAAAAAGACACCGGCTATTGGGTGATGCTGGAAAAGGTGCCGGTGGTTTATTTTGTAAAGGATGAAAGCGTCAGCGCGCTGTTAAATGCGAGCGCGTTCAGCCTGCGCAGTAAGAGCCTGGTTGCGCCGGAGGTTTCTGAGGTCAAATCGCTGACGGTCAGCGGAAACGGTGAGCAATATACGTTTACAGTTGCCCGGAAAAAGGATGAAACGAAATCCACCGAGGACAAAGCCCAGTACACGTATTCGGTAACGGGGAACAACGGGAAAACGCTGGATTACAGCAAGAATTATACGAATTATTTCAAGATCGTTACCAGCTTGCAGATTCTGGAACCGGCCGGCGGGAATCCGACCGGCACCCCCGCGGCGAAGCTGGAATTCACCTATTTTGACCGGAGCGGTACGGATACCGTGGCGTTTTACAAAAGCGGCGACCGCCGCTACACCGCGGTGGTGAACGGCTCGGTTTACGGCCTTGTGACGGACGGCGATTTGCAAAAGGTTTTGGACAGCGCGAAAACGCTTCAGAACGGCGACGCCATTTCCTAGTCCGTCCTGGTGCTTTATACTTTTAAGTTAAATCCTGTTTCGCAGGCCCTGCTGCAATTTTGCGCAGGGTCTGCTTTTATTTCTGCCCTCCCCATGCCGCCCCGCCCTTTGGCGGGGGCTTTTTGCGTTTCCATTTTGCGCCCGGAGTGCTATAATAGAAATAGCCGGCGTTTTTATTGGAAAATACCGGCAAAATACCTTTGGAGCGACAGACAATGGGACTTGCGGCTGAAAAAATTAAACAGCAGGGAACAAACCTGTTTAAAAATATTGGCGTTTTTCTGAAATGGATTCTTCTGTCCTGCCTGACCGGAGGGGTGGTCGGCCTTGTCGGGGCGGCGTTTTCTTTCTGCCTGAAATTCGTCACCGGATTTCGTACGGCGCATATGGAAGCCGTTTATTTTCTGCCCTTTGCCGGGATTGCGATTGTATTCCTCTACCACGCCTGCAAAGTGACAAGCCCGCAGGGGACGAATTTGGTTCTGCTGGCGGTGCGTTCCACCGAGGAGGTCCCCCTGCGCATGGCGCCGCTGATTTTCGTTTCCACCTGTATTACCCATCTGTTCGG
>JAAYWU010000194.1 GCA_012516295.1 Clostridiales bacterium
AATATTTTCAATGCAATAGCAAATGAAATGAAAGCCAGCGGCCGATGAAACAAAGAATACCCGCACGAAACGTGCGGGTATTTCTCCAAATTAATTATTTTCCTTATCCCAATATGCTGATTAAAACACCGGCGGCTACTGCAGACCCGATTACTCCGGATACATTCGGCCCCATCGCATGCATCAAAAGGAAGTTGCCGGGATTTTCCTCCTGGCCCACCTTTTGCGAGACACGCGCCGCCATTGGAACGGCTGAAACACCTGCCGAGCCAATCAGCGGATTCACCTTTCCATGGGAAGCCCAACACATCAGTTTGCCGAAAAGGACACCTCCGGCGGTGCCGAAAGAAAACGCCAGAAGACCTAGGATGATAATTTGGATTGTCTTCAAAGACAGGAATACGGAACCGGTCGCCGTAGCGCCGACGGTAACGCCAAGGAATATGGTGATAATATTCATCAGTTCATTCTGCGCGGTGTTGGAAATGCGCCCTACAACGCCGCTTTCACGGAAGAGGTTTCCCAGCATCAGCATGCCGACGAGCGGACAGGCATCCGGCAGAAGAAGTGCAACGATTACTGTTACAATAATCGGGAACAAAATCCGTTCCAGCTTGGAAACCGGGCGAAGCGGTTCCATTACGATGCTGCGTTCTTTCTTGGTCGTCAAAGCTTTCATAATCGGCGGCTGGATAATCGGTACCAGCGCCATGTAGGAATACGCCGCGACAGCGATAGGCCCCAGCAGTTCCGGCGCAAGCTTTGAGGTTACAAAGATCGCGGTCGGGCCATCCGCTCCGCCGATAATGCCGATCGCGCCGGCCTGTTTGCCGGTAAAGCCGAGGAATACAGCGCCGATAAAGGTCATAAAGATGCCAAGCTGCGCCGCCGCGCCAAGCAAAAAGCTCTTCGGGTTCGCAATCAGCGGGCCAAAGTCGGTCATTGCGCCGATTCCAAGAAAGATCAGCGGCGGATAGATTCCGAGCTTAACGCCCTGATATAAATAATAAAACAGCCCGCCCACCTGGGGAATCTGATAGTATTGTTGATCCCCCATCGTTACAATTGCATAATTTGCCGTTGCACCGCCATGGGCAGCCTGATAATCGCTGACGAGCTGCAGCGTGGTCTGCGGGGCGGCCATAATTGCGGGGTAAAGATTAACAAGCAACATACCAAACGCAATGGGCAGCAGTAAAAGGGGCTCAAATTGTTTTTTAATAGCAAGATAAATCAGAATTCCGGAAATCGCAATCATAACATAATTTCGCCAATCATTCGTAGCGAAACCGGAAGTCCTGAAAATTCCTTCAATCGAATGTATAAATTCATCCCAAATAACCATATCGTAGGCCAGCTCCTTCCAATCTTTCCTGCCGCCGGGCAGGTATTAAAACGGGCGGGTATTCTCCAATAGCCCGGCCATTCTCCACAGCGAACGTCCCGGCTGTGCCGCGCGGCGGATGCTCTTTATTTTTCCGGCGGACGAACCGTACATCGCATATACAGCGGCGGCAATCGCCGCGACCGTTTCTTCCGGGATGCCGGCTTCAACAGACGGAACCGGCGCAGAAGCCTTTTGGACGGCCGGTACGGATTTCGGCACCGGGTCCGCTTTCGCATTCGGCTGAATGTTCTTAATAACCGCACTATATCCTTTAATGATAAACGTAAGGAATATCAGCATAACAAAGACGATAACCAGTCCGGTTAGTAAAACGATCAACGAAAGCTGTACTTTTTGATCCAAACTCAAATGTATTCCTCCATTCCGATAAAATAGATAATTTTTTAATTTTACAATTATTATACATGATGGAAAAATTTATTTCAATTCTTTTTGCCACTCTTTTTATTGCATAAGCTTTTGATGCGAATTATAATGAGATTATATATATTCAGGCAGGAGGCTTCTGAAGGATGACAAATGACGAATTCAGGCGCTCTTTTCGCGTACCGTTTCACAACAGTCTGGGTTTGGCCGTATACAGCTGCGGCGTTCAGCGCTGCGGCGCCTGCCATTCGTGGGGGCCCGCCGTGCGCGACCATTACCTGATCCACTACGTCGTTTCGGGAAAAGGAGTTTTTTGCTGCGGAGGCACCGAATACCACCTTACCGCAGGCGACGGCTTTCTGGTGGTTCCCTCCAAGGTCGTATATTACGCCGCGGACCGCGAAGACCCGTGGGAATACTGCTGGGTCGGCTTTAACGGAAGCGACGCAAAAAGGCTGATGGGGCAAACCGGCCTGCTGGAGCGCAGCCCGGTGGTTCATTATGCCGCCGATTCGCGTTTTGAGGATCTGCTGACAAAGGTCTGCAACGCCTCCTGTCCGAAGCCAAGCGATGAAGCGCGCATGGAGTCCGGCCTGCTTATCTTTCTGGCCGAGCTGATGGATCAGTGCGGAACGCCGACACAGCAGCATCCAAGCGGCTTTGAATACGTGCAGAAAGCAATAAAATTCATCGAATACAACTATTCCAGCGATATGGGGATCACCGACATCGCCGCCAGCGTCGGAATCAGCCGCAGCCACCTGTACCGGCTGTTTATGCAGCATATCTCCATGCCGCCGAACGAATACCTTATGCGTTACCGCATTAATAAGGCATGTGAGCTGTTGGAAAACAGCAACCTGTCCGTGGGCGAAGTGGCTTATTCGGCAGGATTTTCCGATCAATTATAC
>JAAYWU010000195.1 GCA_012516295.1 Clostridiales bacterium
ACCGTATACCATGCGGGAACCAGCTGCAAGGACGGTGCGTTTTATACCAACGGCGGGCGAGTGCTCGGCGTTACCGCTTTAGGAAAAACGCTGGAGGAAGCGCTGCGGAAGGCATATGAAGCAGTAGACAAAATCCATTTCGAAGGCGCGCATTTCCGGCACGACATCGGAAAATAAAAGAAGCATGAAAAAGGGCGATACGGTTATTCCGTATCGCCTTTATCTATTGTTATTCAGCCAAAGCTCTTGTAAGCCATGCATCCGCAATGTCCATTGCCAAATATAATCCTTCTTTTTCGCTGGATTTTACAATCTGTTTCCGTGCGCGGATGTTCTGGTCGGTATACATTAGTTGAATGGTTACTTTATCGGCAACGTCCATGTCCTTGACTTTCTTTTTGCTTTTGATTTCAAGCCGGACAACATATTTATCTTTCATGCTTCCGTAATAAATCACATCACCGCAGCGCACCAACGGTTTGCCCTTATAGGTTGGAAACTGAGGTGTGCTCTCCTTAGAGTCATTCATTCAAAAGTGTCCTCCTTATTATTCGATTCATATCATAAGTGCTTCTTTACAAGTGCTGTGATTTACTCACCTAAATACGATTTTAATAATACTTGTAACAACTCATCGCGATCAATTTTGCGGATCAGGCTGCGCGCATTATTGGGTGTAGTAATTTATGTGGGATCCTCCGAAAGAATATAGCCGACAATTTGGCTGATGGGGTTGTACCCCTTTTCTTTCAAAGCATCGTACACCTGGGTGAGTGTTTTTTTAATATCCTCTTCACGGTCGTTACCGAGTGAAAAGGTCATTGTTTTATCAAGCATGGAAACACCTCCAATAATGTCATCATACAACATACATACAATAATTTCAAGAACTATTTTGTGAACACATGTTTATGAGCGCAAACTGGCCCCCGCTTTTTCAAGTTCTTTTATTGTTTTTTTGATGATTCCGCTTACGCGTTCTTCGGTAAGTGTTTCGGTTAAGGAACGTAAAACAATACTGAACGCAACGCTCTTTTTGCCTGCTTCAATTTGTTCTCCCTTGTAAACATCGAACAGCTTAATGTTTTCCAACAGATTTCCCGCGCCGCGGACAATTGCCTTTTCCAGCGTTAAAACAGGAATGCTGTCGTCGCAAATCAGCGCAAGGTCACGGGTAACAGCCGGGAATTTCGGCAACGGCACATACGTTTTTTCTGTTTTCGCGTATTGGAACATCAGCTCAACATCCAATGAAAAGCAATAAACCCTTTCATCAATGCCGTAATTTTCTGAAACCTTCGGGTGAATTTCGCCAATAACACCCAGACGATGCCCGTCAATGCTCAGAACGGCGCAGCGGCCGGGGTGGAAGCTTGTTTCTTCGGACGAAGCTTCTATCTCATAATCGTATACACAAAGTTTTTCCAAAAGCTGCTCTGCCATACCCTTCGCGGTAAAGTAATCCGCGTTCTTCCCGTACATTCCAACAATCAGGCTGGTCTTTTCGATTGGCAGCTTAGCGTCGGTTGTCGGAATATATTCGCTGGCCAGTTCGAACAGGCACGCCTCCGCGTTGCGGTTATTAAAGTTGCGGGAAAGCACTTCCAGCATGGAGGGAAGGGCGGTTGTGCGCATGATGCTGGTATCTTCCCCGAGCGGATTGGAAATGGTAATGGACTTGCGAA
>JAAYWU010000196.1 GCA_012516295.1 Clostridiales bacterium
GTATAAAGCTCTGCAATTCCTTGATTTTTTCCTCCGCCTTTTTATTCTGGTCGCGCATCATACGCTGCATGAGCTGGCTGGATTCATACCAGAAGTCATAGTTGCCCACATACATTTTAATCTTGTTGTAATCAATATCGACGATATGAGTACAGACGTTATTCAAAAAATGGCGGTCATGCGACACAACAATAACGGTTCCGGCGTAGTCCATCAAAAAGCCTTCCAGCCACGCGATGGATTTATTGTCAAGGTCGTTGGTAGGCTCATCCAGAAGAATAATATCCGGCTGCCCGAACAGCGCGCGTGCAAGCAGAACGCGGACCTTTTCGGTACCGGTAAGCGTATTCATCTGTGAATAGAGCAGCATATTATCAAGGCCAAGGCCCTGCAGAAGCTTTCCTGCTTCTGTTTCCGCCTCCCAGCCGTTCAGTTCGGCAAATTCGGCTTCCAGTTCAGCGGCGCGGATACCGTCTTCGTCGCTGAAGTCTTCTTTTTCATAAATCGCATTCTTCTGCTGCAGCACTTCATAGAGGCGCTCGTTCCCCATCAGGATCGTATCCAGCACGGTATAGGAATCATAGGCGTGGTGATCCTGCCGAAGCACGGACATGCGAAGGTTTTTGTCAATCGACACCTCGCCCGTCGAAGGCTCAAGCTCCCCGGACAGGATTTTCAGGAATGTCGATTTACCCGCGCCGTTTGCTCCGATTACGCCATAGCAGTTTCCTTCCGTAAAAAGCAAATTTACATGGGAAAACAGATTTTGGCCGCTGAATGCCAGGCTAAGGTCTGATACAGTAATCATAGTTCCTCCGAATTTGTTTCAATATTTGATCTATTTCATTCTACCATAAGTCGGAAAAGATAAGTATGTGAAATTTGTGAAGGAAAACTGCCCGTACTTGTTATTTTTGATGAACAATGCTACAATATGAAGAAATATCAGCATTCCGCGATGGGAGGAGGTATGATTTATGAAAATCCAGGAATCCGGTGAAAATTATCTGGAAACCATATTGATTCTGCAAAACCAGAACGGAAATGTCCGCTCGATCGACGTTGCCAACTATATGAATTTTTCAAAAGCAAGCGTGAGCCGCGCAATGGGGATTTTAAAGGAAGCAGGCTACCTTACAATGGAGCCGAACGGCAACCTCGTTCTGACGGAGGCTGGTAAAAAAAAGGCCGGTTCTGTTTACGAACGCCATACATTAATTGCAAAATTTTTGGAAATGACCCTTGGTGTCAGCAGCGAAATTGCCTTGCAGGATTCCTGCCGCATTGAGCATGTTATCAGTGATGAAAGTTTCTCACGAATTAAAAAATACACGCAGAACTCAAACTCAGATTAAAGAGGTGTCCTATGAACTACGTAAGCGCCGCGTGTCCTCACTGTAAAAAAGAACTGCAAATTCCGGATGACGCAGAGAGCATTGTATGTATGTACTGCGCCCAGCCGATCAACGTAAAAGAACTTCTGCATCCAAAACAGGAAACCGGCCAGAACTATCAAAGATTAATGGATGAAGCCGAATCCCTTTTGACGGATGATATTTTCATTTGTACGGAAGAATTTAAAAATATCCGTTCCAGTACGTATTCCACCGCATTTCAAAAATACGACAGCATGATTTCCCCCGCGTTAAAAGCATACTGCATGGCGGCGACGGAAAGCGACGATGCTGCCGACTATTTTGCGGGCGTACTGTTCGACCGTTTTCAAAAGCAGATTAAAGCAATTGGCATAAAAAAGGAAAGCGACGCGCGCCTTTTCGAATACCGCTATATGATCGTGGCGTTTACCATCCCCGCGATTGTGGCCCGCAAAACGCCGCAGGCGGAAGCGCTCGCAGACAGCTTTCTGAAAATATGGAATACCCATTATCCGAAAAATCCGCTGGGAAAATCCAATTATGAATCCATCAGCAACGGATTCCGGAAAAAACTCTGCTACATTACAACGGCGGTATGCCGCTCGCTTCAAAGGGATGACGACTGTTATGAGCTGAATGCCTTTCGCAGCTTCCGCGACGGCTGGTATGCAAAAACGCCCGAGGGAAAGGCAAAAATCAGCGAATACTACCTGTTTGCGCCGATGATTGTGCGTGCGATTGACCGTTCAAACAACCGGCAGGATGTTTACCGGGATATCTGGCTCCGTTATTTAAAGCCCTGCCTGAGAGAGCTGGAAGAAGGGCGTTTACAGGAATGCGCGAAATCCTATGAAGCAATGGTTCTGGACCTTGAACAGAAATGGTTAAATTAAAACAGAATCCACATAAAAAAAGAACTTGAACAGTTTTTGCTGCTTCAAGTTCTTTTTTATGTGGTGTACAAAAAGGAAAAGTTTTTATCAGTTTTCTTGTTTTTCATCTTCCCAGCGGATGATCTCCGTATTTCCCTGCATGTTTGCCTGCTCCATCAGTTTCAGCATTTCAAACGCGCTACGGAAATGCTGCGTCTGGTTTTTCTCAACCCAAGTAATCGTCCCCTGCCAGGTGCCGTTCATACGGTACTGCACATTGACAATGAAAGTCGTCGGTTTCTCTTTTAAAAAATCGTTCAGGGATTCGTCCACGGTATCCTCCACCCTTTTCACAATTCTTTTTGCCTTTTTATAGCGAAAGTTCCGGCTTTGAAATGCTGCCTGCGGGAATCCAATACTGTCAAACATGTGATCCATGCCGTTGAGCAATTCCCATTCGCTTTGAAACTGCATCGTTTTTTTATAATGCGCGCTGTATATGTGCCCCTTTAAAGTCTCGCTTTTTACGGGGTTAAGGTAAACAATACTTTCAGCCGGCGTTAATCTTCCCTTTTGCATGATGCTATGTCATCACCTTTATTCTGTACATTAGTAACATTATAAATCCGCACGGTCACATGCCGGTCACAATGTAAGAACAAAAATAAATTTAATAACAAATTCAAATAGAATAATAAACTAAAATTCCTCTATTAAAAATAGACGCAATGGTTTGAAACACTACGCCTGTTTTCAAGTAAATGCATCAACGTCCGTTTTTAAGGCTATTGTTCTTTTGCATTATTATAGTGCATATGCGGGAAGATTTCAACTTAGTTTACACAAATTAATGAAAAATTTACGCTTTATTCATTATTATTCGTTAATAATGTACGGAATGGTTACAACGGCAACGTTTCTTCGCTTCACCAGCGCGGATTTTAAACGCAGAGAGGTCTGGTTATGCAGCGTATAATGCCACCATTTCGGAATAACAAACTGTGGCAGAACAACTGTCAGCATTTCGTGCTTTTTCAGCCGCGCCTGCTCTTTATCCACATGGGCAAGCAGCGTTTCGTTAATGTTGCGATAGGGCGCTTCTTCGATTACCAAAGGAAAATCCAAGCCCAGCTGGCGGAAGCGCACTTTCAGCTTTTCCGCTTCCTCCTTGTTTGTGCTTACATGATAAACTTCAATCTTTTTGCCAAGGGTCATCGCATAATTCAACGCTTTTATAAACGATTTGTTGATCGACTGCACCGGAAGAAGAATGTAATTTTCAGGAGGGTTCTTGACAATCAGGTCACTTGAGCTTTCCTCAATTGCAAGGTTGTCCCGCACTTTGTCATAATGCTTGCGGATAAACAGCATAAAGACGACAAGCGTCGGAATGCAGATCAAGACAATCCACGCGCCGTTGACAAATTTGCTCACGGCAATAATGACACAGGTTATGGCAGCCATAAACGCGCCAAAGCCATTGATGACCGCTTTGTGCTTCCAGTTCCCCTGCCGATGCGTGATCCATCTTTTAAACATGCCGGTTTGCGAGAGCGTAAAGGAAAGGAAAACGCCAACGGCATAGAGCGGAATCAAAAGATGCGTTTCCGCTTTAAAAATAATGACCAGGCCAGAGGAAAGCAGGAACAAAAGCATAATGCCGTTGGAAAAGCTCAGCCTTGTCCCGCGGCTGCCAAAGCTCCTCGCAACAAAGCCATCTTTCGCCAGGAAGGAAAGAAGCAGGGGCAAATCGGCAAACGCGGTATTCGCCGCCATAATCAAAATCATTGCCGTCGTAGCCTGAACCGTAAAAAACATGGCGCTTCCAGGGCCGAACACTTTCGACGCAATCTGGGAAACAACCGTCACATTTTCCCTGTGGGCCACCTTGTAGATGGAGGCAAGATAACACACACCCGAGAAGATAATGAAAACCAGCGAAGCAAGCAGGGCAAGTACCCTTTTCGCGTTTTTCTGGGAAGGCGCCTTGAAATTCGGGACGCCGTCGCTGACTGCTTCCACTCCGGTTAACGCCGTACAACCGGAGGAAAAGGCTTTCAGAAAGAGGAGGACGGTAATATCCTGCGTTTGCGGCGGGAGCCCGTCCGCCGGCGGCGGCACCTGGCCCAAAACAAACACCTTGACCAGCCCGGTTGCAATCATTGCAACGATTGAAAAAATGAACAAATAAGTAGGAATCCCAAACAGGATGGAGGACTCGCGAAGCCCCCGGAGATTGCCGATGGTCAGCAAAAGAATCAGAAACAATGTAATTTCCACGCGGAACGGAAGCGCCTGCGGAAAAGCAGACGTAATCGCCGCCGTACCGGAGCAGGTGCTGACCGCAACCGTAAGCACGTAATCGATGGAGAGCGACGCCGCCGCTACCAGCCCCGGCAATCTTCCCAGATTTTCGCTTGCCACGCGGTAAGACCCGCCGCCCTGCGGATAGCATTCGATCGTCTGGCGGTAAGAAAACGCCAAAATGAAAAGCATGCCGATAATCGCCGCCGCAATACCCATCAAGGGTTTATAGGACGCTATGCCGAGCACGGGAACCAGAACCATTAAAATCTCTTCGCAGGCATAGGATACGGAAGAAACCGCATCACTCGACAAAACGGGGAGGCCCCAAAGGACGCTGTATTTTTCTGATTCGCTTTCCGCGCTTTTAATGGCTTTTCCAATCACAATTGTCTTCATTTTTTTTAGCATGTTAAACATGGCTGAAACACCTCTAAATCGATAAAAAAATCATCGAACCATAAAGAAAGCATCCGTTTTTTATCCGTAAATTATCCCCAGGATTCAACCTTTCGTACGAACAATTCGAAAACGCTCCCTTTTTACATCCCCTACCCCTTCATTATATTAAGTAAAAACCGGTTTTCTATTATACAGGAAAAACTTACAAATGCACAGTAGTTTGTAATAAAGATTCGAGCAAAGTTTTCATTTCAATTGATTTGCACACAAAACACATACCATTGTGTACAATAATATTCACCAATCCCGACCTTGATTTGTTCAATTGTTCCTTGACAGCCTTTTTTCAAAGGACTATAATACAAATGACTAAAAGTCATTTTTGCAATATTAAAAAAAAGATTATACATAGTATAAAAAAAGAAAGGACTAAGCTGGGTGAAAAAGACAAAAGTAACGGAAAACAAAAGAATCAAAATGACCAGACTTTATGATTCCGCTTATGAACTGTTCACGTCAAACGGCGTGCACAACACGGTAATCGACGACATTGTAAAAAAAGCCGGCGTTGCCAAGGGAACGTTCTACCTCTACTGTAAAAATAAATACGACCTGGTGGACAAGATTATATTGCACAAAAGCTCCGCCCTGTTTGACAGCGCTATGAAGGCCGTTGCAGAAAAGCATAAGACCGACAAAATGGACTTCACAGAAAGCGTCATTTTTTTTGTAGATTACCTCTTGAACTATTTTAAAAAGAATAAGGATCTGTTATCCCTGATCTACAAAAACCTTTCCTATGGCCTTTATGAAAAAGCGCTCACCTGTGAAGAAATGGAAGAGGCAAAGCGAGTATTTATCGAGCACTTTATTACAAACGGAAGTAACAGCGAAGTGGCAAAACAGCGTCTTTTCATCGTTGTTTCCATGGTGGGGGCCGTCTGTTACAACTCCATCGTGCTGGAAATGCCTTATCCAATCGACAGTATCAAGCATGAATTATATCTGTCCATTACGGAATTACTGAGCTGTTTATCCGCCCGGGAGTCGAAATTTGCAAAATTATTGATCATTTCAGCACATAATATGGAATAGGAGCGCGGCACGAATGAAACTACAGGAGTCAAAGAAGCAATCGTATTCTATTGTCGATTTTATTATTAACAAGCGGAAACATATCGAAAGATTTTTCATCGTCTTGGTAATTATCAGCGCTTTTCTGAACAGTTTTGTCGGTATTAACTATGACTTAACAAAATACCTGCCGGATACCACCCCTTCGCAAAAGGGAATCAGCGTAATGAAAAAGGAATTCGGATATCCGGGAACGGCGCGGGTCATGATCGACAATGTGACGCTGTATCAGGCAAAGGCCTATAAGGACCGCATTGAGGCGGTCGACGGTGTGGATATGGTCGTTTAGGCCGATACAAAAAAGGACATTTACCAGTCCGGCCAATTTATCGATAACGAGGATATCGACGAATATTACAAAAACGGCTACTCCGTTATGGATATTACCTTTGACGAGGGCGATACCAGCAAAAAGACTTCAAAGGCAATCGACAAAATCAAAGCCATCACCGGCGACAAGGGCCATTTCATCGGTGCGGCTGTACAAAACAAATCACTTAGTGAAAACCTGAACATAGAAGTAAAAAAGGCTACCGTAATCTGCGTAATCCTGATTCTCATCACGCTGCTTCTGACAACCACATCCTGGTTTGAACCCATTCTGTTCCTGCTCATCATGGGGATCGCCATCATTATCAATATGGGAACCAATATTTTTCTTGGAGAAATATCGTTCCTTACCTCCAGCGTCGGCCCTGTTCTGCAGCTGGCCGTCGCCATGGACTATTCAATCTTCTTAATCCATTCCTTTACAGCGGAAAGGAAAAAGGGCATGAGCCTGGAAGA
>JAAYWU010000197.1 GCA_012516295.1 Clostridiales bacterium
ATCGATATCCTCCTTTAAATGGCGGTATTGCGCGCCAAGGTCATTAAACTCTATCTTTTTCATTTATTTTATTTCCTCCTGAAGACCGTTTTCCGTCTTCCGATATTTTCTTCCGCATTTCGGGCAGACCAAGTCCTCGCCAAGCTTTTCCCCGCATTCGCAGGCCCAGCCGTGCTGACGGGCGGGAACCCCCATCATAATAGCATGATCGGGCACATCCTTGGTTACCACGCTTCCGGCTGCGATAAACGCGTTTTTCCCGATGCGGTGGCCGCAGACGATGGTTGCATTCGCCCCGATGCTCGCACCCTCTCCAACAGGCGTATGTGCATAAAAAGCCGCGCCGCGCTGTGGATATTTGCACCGCGGGCGCTGAACATTGGTAAACACCATGGAAGGGCCGCAAAAGACAAAATCGCCTAATTCAACGCCTTCGTAGATGGATACATTATTTTGTATTTTACAGTTGTTTCCGATTTTTGTGCCTGGTGCAACAAATACATTTTGCCCCACAGTACAGTTTTCGCCAATTTTGCAGCCGCTGCTGATATGGCAGAAATGCCAGATTTTCGTACCGGACCCGATTTCCGCGCCATCATCCACGCAAGCGCTCGGATGCGCAAAAAAGCCCTTTGTTTCACTCATTTGAACACCATTCTTTACCTAAACTTATCAAAAAAATCATCCTGTTATAACTTGTACATTATATAACCAACACGCCTTTTAGTCAATATTTTACGCGCCAATATAGTTGACTTTAAATATCAATCGTATTATGATTTAGTTTGATTTGTTGTCTGATCTGATTAAGCAGGGCCTTGTTTGTATTATAATAATCGTGTGCTGACGGAAAAATCCGCAAGGTGAACGGTATCGAAATACCGATCACAGAGCATGATTTTTATTGTACAAGCACAACCTGAGAATCGAAAATCGAAAAAGAGGTTAAATCATGGGAAGTTTCATAAAAAGAGAAAAATTTATTCCATACAATCTGCCCAATATTACCGACCTTGAAATCAACGAGATGGTTGATACTTTAAAATCCGGATGGATTGCCAAAGGGCCGCGCACAAACGAATTTGAAAAGCAGTTTGCACAATTCGTCGGCGCCAAGTACGCCGTCGCCATGAACTCCTGCACCGCGGCGCTGCATGTGGCGCTGCTTGCAAAGGGCATCGGCCCGGGCGATGAAGTAATCACCACCCCGATGACCTTCGCCTCCACCGCAAACACAATCATCCACACGGGGGCAACGCCGGTCTTCGCCGATGTAGACTACAAAACCGCCTGCATTGACCCGGACGAAATCGAAAAGAAAATTACGCCGAAAACAAAAGCCATTGTGCCGGTGCATTACAGCGGACAGGTCTGCGACCTTGACCGGATTTATGAAATCGCGGACAAGCACGGCCTGTTCGTTTCCGAGGACGCTGCGCACGCGCTGTGCAGCCGTTACAAGGGCAGAATGATCGGCAGCAAGCTGCAGGGTGCGGCTTCCTACAGCTTTTACGCCACGAAAAACCTTGCGACCGGCGACGGCGGCATGCTCGTTACCGACGACGAGGAAATCGCAAACAAGGCGAGGATTTTCTCCGGCCAGGGCATGAGCAAAAACGCATGGAACCGTTATGCGAAGGGCGGCACATGGCAGTACGATATCTGTGAGCCGGGCTTCAAATACAACATGTTTGATATTCAGGCAGCGCTGGGCTTAAAGCAGCTCGCCCGCATGGGCGAAATGCAGGCCGCCCGTCTAAAGATCGCGGAAGTCTATCAGAGGGAATTCGGCAAAATCGACGCGATTGACCCGCCGTTTGTTCCCGATTACACCACGCACTGCTGGCATCTGTACGTCATCCGTATTGTTCCCGAATTGCTCACCATTGACCGCGACCGGTTCATTACGGAGCTGAACGAGCGCAACGTCGGAACCAGCGTGCACTTCATCCCGGTGACCTACATGAGCGCTTACACCAGCCGCTACGGGTTTAAGAAGGGCGATTTCCCGAACGCGGAAAAGCATTTCGAACGCCTGATTTCTCTGCCCCTCTACCCAACCATGAGCGACGAAGAAGTACAGTATGTTATCGACGCGGTAAAGGACATTGTAGAAAAATATCACAAATAATAAACAGGGAAATACCGGAACAGCGCTGTGTAAACGCACGGCGCTGTTTTTTCATTATCTGTTCATTTCATAAATGATCCGAAGGCCCTCAAGAAGAAGCGTGTCACAGAATCGGATGCTTCGCCTGCAATACGGGATAATTTCCCGGCACAAACCGCCTGTGGCGACGACCTCGCATTATTCCCCGAGCTCATCCTCCATCCGTTCAATCATCCCGTCGATCATGCAGGCAGTACCCAGGAGAATCCCCGACTGCATACATTCGATTGTGTTCTTCCCGATGACATTTTCCGGCGCTTCCAGGCTGATGCTGGGAAGCTGCGCGGTACGCCGCGTCAGGGCATCCATCGAGATTCCCACGCCCGGGACGATCGCGCCGCCCAGCATGGTTTTATCCCTGCTCAGGACCGCGAACGTCGTGGCGGTGCCCATGTCGAGAATAATGCAGGGACCATCAAACATCTCCGCCGCGGCAACGCATCCGGCAATCAAATCCGCCCCCGTGCTTTCCGGGTTTTGAATATCGGTTCTCAAATTTGTTTTCGTATGCGGCCCCACGCAGATGGGGTTCACATGCGTCAGGCGCCGGACAGCCCTGATGATATAATTGGTAAGCGGGGGAACCACAGAGCTGATTACAGCCCCGGTAATGTCCCTCAGCGAGATTCCGTAAATATCCAAGATATCGCGAAGCTCAATCGCATACTGATCCTCCATGCGGGAGCAATCGGTTGCCATTCGCGACACAAAAAGAAGCTTTTTCTCATCGTAAACGCCAATCGTAATATTTGTATTGCCGATTTCCACTGCTAAAATCATAATTATTCCCCGCTTTTTTCTTTTTCTTTTGCAAATTATAGCAATTTGCAATGCAATATGCAATATATGTTTGATAAAAAGTTAACAATTGTTGAGCTTGGAAATATTTTACGATATAATTATCGTCATGTACGCGTATTTTATGTAAAAAAAGAACCCCGGGTTGTACCGGGGTTCTTATATGCAATTCTGTAAATGCTGGATCAGGAGCGCGCACTGGTAGAACATGGCGGAAAGGTACCAGGCCGCGGCAAACTGATAGGCGGCCGAAAGGGCCATCCATCGTAAACTTCCGCTTTCCCGTCGGACAGCCGCCAGAGCGGTGACACATGGTGTGTAAAAGAGGACAAAAATCAGAAAAGAGCACGCGCTCAGCGGCGTAAAATTCGATTGAAGGGCAATTTCCAGCTTTCCCGGATAAAGCACGCTCATCGTGCTGATCACCGATTCCTTGGAAATGAGCCCGGCGAGAAGGGATACGGCGGATTTCCAGTCGCCGAACCCGCAAAGCGCAAACAGCGGGGCAATCCTCCTGCCCACTTCCGCAAGGATGCTGCACGAACTGTCCGAGGTCATCCTCAAATCGACGGTGAACCTCTGCAGCAGCCAGATGACCACCGTCGCGATAAATATGGTTGTTCCCGCTTTTTGCAAAAAATCCCGGATGCGCCGCTCCACCTGCAGCCAAACCGTTTGTGCAGTCGGGAACCGATAGTCCGGCAATTCCATTACAAACGGCGCGGGTTCCCCTTTCAGGATACTGTTTTTAAACAGCAACGCGGATAACAACCCCATCACCATGCCCGAAAAATAAATCAAAAGCATGGCAATCGGCCGGTGTCCGGCGAAAAACGAAGAAATAAACAGGGAGTAAACCGGCATTTTGGCGCTGCAGGACATGAACGGCAGAATCAGAATCGTTAAGCGCCTGTCTTTCTCATTTTCCAGAATGCGCGTACCCATTACCGCCGGCACAGTACAGCCGAAGCCCATCAGCAGCGGCACAAACGCCCGGCCGGAAAGCCCGATTTTCCGCATGGGCGCGTCCATAATAAAAGCGGCGCGCGCCATATAGCCGCTGTCCTCCAAAAGGGACAGAAGCAGGAACAAGAGGAGAATCTGCGGCAGGAATTTCAGCACGGCGCCAAGGCCGGCCAGAATGCCATCCAAAATCAGGCTTCGCACCCCTGCGGAAGCTCCGATTGCCGTTAAAGCGGAATTGGTAAGCGGCGAAAGCCAGCCCGTTAGAAATGCATCCACACAGCGCACCAAAAAGGACCCTACCGGGCCGAATGTAATATAAAAGACCGCCAGAATCAGCAGGAGAAACACCGGAATGGCCAAATAGCGGTTGGTTGCCACAGCGTCGATCTTTTCCGATATGCTTTTTTGCGAGGCGCTGTGCTTTTTTACCGCTTTCTGCGTAAGTTCGCCTATGAACTGATAACGGGCGTCTGCAAGCGCCGTTTCCACATCGTGGCTGCCGACCGGCTTTTTTATCGTAGGATAAACCGCCGGTTTTTTTACTGCGCCGGAAGCCGCCCTGAGCAGTTCGGACAGCCCCTCCCCCTTTGAGGCGGCAACCGGGATGGTTTCAATTTTTAAAAGCTTGGAAAGAAGGGCGCAGTCAATGAAATCCCCCCGCCTTTTCACCACATCCATCATGTTCAATGCAATCACCATGGGGATATGCAGTTCCATTAACTGCGTGGTTAGGTAAAGATTGCGTTCAAGATTGGAGGCGTCCACAATATTGATAATCAAATCCGGTTTTTTCTTCAGAAAATTCCCGGCAATCGCCTCCTCCGGTGAATAAGGAACCAGCGAATAAATCCCCGGCAAATCCACAATTTCCAGCGTTTCATTGCGATAACGCACCGTACCGCTTTTTTTCTCAACGGTTACACCGGGCCAATTTCCAACCGTAGCCGTCGAGCCGGTTAAGGCATTAAATAGCGTCGTTTTTCCACAATTCGGATTTCCGACGAGCGCAACAACATAATGAAATGACTGACGATTCATAGTGCATCCTTTTTATTGAAAAAATAAGCGCACGGACAAAGCCGATACGACAAAAGCCGTAAAATCCGCCGTTACCGCGGCGGGAATGGTGTGGCGGGTTTTCTTAATACCGACTGCGCCGAAATAGACCGCAATTGCGTAGAACGTCGTTTCCGTAGAGCCGGACATGACCGAAGCAACGCGGCCCGCAAAGCTTTCCGTGCCGCAATCCTGGAAAATCTGTGCCAGAACAGCGGTGGAACCGCTTCCCGAAATCGGTTTGATCAGCATAAGCGGCATTACCTGCGGCGGAAGCCCCAGAAATTCCGCAACCGGAGAAAGCATCGAGGACAGAATATCCAGCGCGCCGGAGGCGTTGAGCATAGCGACCGCCATCATCAGCCCGATAAGGGACGGCAGGATGGAAATTGTCGACGAAAAGCCTTCTTTCGCCCCTGCAACAAAGGTGTCGAACAGCGGCACGCCGCGCATCAGCCCGAAAAGCACAATCAGAAAAACCGTGGTGGGTATGGCGTAAGCTCCTAACTTATCCACTTGACCTTCCCTCCAAAAGCTTTGCCACGGTAATCCCCACAACCAGCGAGCAAACCGAAGTAAGCCATACTGCCGGCAAAATATCAAACGGAGCAGGGGAACCGTACTTTGCCCGCAGGGTTCCCATGAAGGTTGGAATCAGGGGGATGGACGCAGCGGAAATCACCACAAACATCGCCATGGAATTGTCCGCGGTTTGCGTCGGGTTCCGTTTTGCCATTTCCTTCATGGCGGCAATCCCCATTGGAGTGGCCGCGTTTCCAAGCCCGAGGAAGTTCGCCGTTATATTCATGCAAATCGCTTTTATTGCCGGGCTTTCCTCTTCGTAGTCCGGGAAAAGCCGCCGCATAACCGGACGCAGAAGCTTGGACAAAATGCGAGTAATCCCGCCCTCATCCGCAATTTTCATCAAACCGGTCCATGCGCACATCATTCCCGTCATCGCGATGATCAGCTCCACCGCGCCGGACGCGCCGCTCATAACCGCGGCGGAAAGCTGGGGGACTCTTCCGGTTACGACAGCGCAGATAACGCTGATAATAATGAGACCCGCCCATATGTAGTTCAGCAGCGCACTCACCCTCCCCTATTAGTCTCTTTTATATCTATTCGAAAGAATTTCCGGTTAGCACATAAAATTAATTTTTACCCGTGCAAATAATTTACATAAATGGAAAAATATACTATAATTTTGTCATAGATAAGGAAGCCGAAAAGAAAGGTGATGATAAAGGATGAAATCGACAGGTATTGTTCGTAAAGTTGACGAATTAGGTCGAATTGTGTTGCCGAAAGAACTCAGAATGACTCTTAACATAAAAGAAAAAGATCCGCTTCAAATTTTTGTCGATGACGACGGCAGGATTATTCTTCAAAAATACGAGCCTGCATGTGTTTTTTGTAACAGTATGAACGACGTCATATCGTTTAAAGGCCGCAATATTTGCCGCGATTGTATGGAGAAACTGTCAAGCAAACTGGAGGATAATTAATTGCATCCCTCCCCTTGACCGCGTCGGCATCTTTTTTTGGGAAGTCCAATATTTCCCCTTGCTTTATGCTCTATAAAGATTTATGATTATACCAGTACAAAATCGGAGATGAGCAATCTGAAACTAACGGCAGAGGAAAAACAGTTTTTTAAAAGCTGTACGGAGGAATTATTGAATTCCGACGATGTACAGTTAATGGATACTTTCATACAGCATGCGGACGTTTCCTGTTTAAAACACAGCATTTCCGTCGCTTACCTCAGCTTCTGGATTTGCCGTAAGCTGAATCTGCAAGTTGATTACCGGAGTATTATCCGGGGCGCGCTTCTGCATGACTTTTTTCTATATGACTGGCATAATACAAAAAATCCGATGGGGCTGCACGGCTTTAAGCATCCGCTTACCGCTCTTGCAAACGCGGAAAAACATTTTTCGCTGAATGACTTGGAAAAAGATATTATTGTAAAGCATATGTGGCCATTGACAATCAAATTTCCGAAATATAAGGAAGCTTACATCGTCAGCTTTTCGGACAAATTTTGCTCCATTGCTGAAATTTTACGGATTTCTTCTGTAACCGAGTCCTATTAATGAGAGCCGCCAAGTTTTTGGCGGCTCTTTTAATTTTCTATAACAGGAATAGTCACCCCCCCGGCTGCGCTGGGGGTTTTTTCCTATGCGGGCAGGCCCTTCTCGTTCATAGAAACTGCCTAGCTTCTCTTGGAAACTGAAATGCTGGGATTGTGGGTCAGGCTTCGCCCGCATTTGGGGCGCCACTATAACTTTTTTGAACCCCCGGCATAGCCGGGTGTTTTCAAATTACAATGAAACAGGCCGGCACCGTCTGAAAGACGCTGTCAGCCTGCGTAAATTCTTATATGATACAGCCGCTATTCCCGGCGGAGGGGAAACCGAACGCACTTCTTTTTATAGAAGCCTGGTATCGTTAATAATCAGCTCGAACTGAAGGCCCAAATACCGTGCGGCCTGCCGGCACAGTACCATACGGGTCATGAAAATTTCGAAATATTCCATGACGGGGCAAATATCCGTATCAATGGTAATATCG
>JAAYWU010000198.1 GCA_012516295.1 Clostridiales bacterium
GCACCATAAAAGAGCAGGAAACAATATGGAAGCCGTTTTCCCTGCTGCCGTAGTTTTCTCCGTGATCGGAAGTCCCCAAAAAGGCGGGACGGATTTTTTCGGCATACTGCGGAAACTGCCCGCGAATATACTCCGTACCGGAAGCCGAACAGGGAAGAACACGGTCAATATGGCGCAAAATAAATTCCCGCATCGGAATATAATTGTATTTCGCAAATTCGTTGTAGATGTCAAAACGGTGGGCGCGGGAAATCTGCAGCACCTTTTTCCCCTGCTGCTTCAAATCCTTCGCGAGCAGCACGCCGGCCGCTGCGGCGTCGAACAGCCAATAGCTGTAAATGGTCACTTCATCCGCGGCACGAAGCTCCTCGATATTGGAAAGCGCACCGTAAATTTCAAACGCGCGTTTCATAAAGTAAAGCATTTCGTGTGCTTTCGCGGCAGTAAACGAGCCGGATTTCCATAAGTGGTTCAGCTCGTGCCATATATAGGGCTTGCACAAAAGCGAGGCGTACGCACCCTTGCCGCTGTCGATTGTTTTCAGAGGATAACAGGATATGAAATCCGGCAGTTTTTTCGTGACCACGGAATCCTTTTTTAAATTACAAGGGCAGACCAGCACTTTATCAAAGCCTTTGATATAATTCACTTCATTGAGTAAAAATTCTTCGCCGTTGTCATACGGAAAAGAAGTCGTCAGTAAAAGCAGCAGTTTCAAATTCGTTCCTCCAATACAAGAGGTTCGGGGACATCCATATGCGTCCGCCGGACATGCGTTCCCTTCGCAATAAACAGCGCCGCAAGATAAATTGCAGCATAGAAACAGACATACGTAATATTAAAGACATCGGTAACCCATAAAAACGCAAAATTACGCGGGATATACACAAAGCTCTTAATGGCAAGCAAGCCGCAGGTGATAACCACCCAGTTGTGCGTCAATAAAGAAGCAAAAAAGCGGAAGATCAGGCCGATCATTGCGCTGACGAAAATAACGCCCAGACCACCGTAAGCAACATACGCCTCCGCCACATAAGAGGTACCGAAGCCGCCGCCGGAAAGATAACGGTCCGGATCGACCATATAGGTTAACGCATGACCGAAATTATGCGTTGTCTGGACGAATTCCGAATTCTGTACTTCAATAATCGGAGTAAACACGAATAACGTGCGGGTAACAACATTATTGTGTATGAACAGCTCGAAAGGATAAAACAAATACAAATAGGTCGTAGACGGGTTAAACGATTGAATATGGTTCACGGTCTGCACGATTACGCGGAAGCTCGCTCCCTGGGAATCAATAAAGCTGACCAGCATTTCGCCCAGCCCGCGGCGGGTATTTTCAGCCCCTGAACGGACCAGCGCCAGCATCTGCAGAAAGTACATGGCAATTACGCCGAATACCCCGACATAAGCTACCATCCTCTTCTTTAAAAACCGCTTGCCTTTTTCCAACAGGGAGTCGCGCATTACAAAGTAAAAGGTAAGCATCAGCGCTTCACAGACAATGGTATTCCGCCTGCCCGTAAAAAGGGACGCGAGCATATAGACGCTGTACACCGCAAGCGGCAGTTTCATCTGCTTCTTGTTCGGCAGGGTTGCAAGGAAAACCGCAAAAGCAGGGACAAAGAACATGGAAAGCCGGCTGATAACGGACGGCACATCCGATGTATTTGTGAATGACTGAAGGTAACCATGCCTTACAACGTCCAGCGCCGTTTTAAATAGGATATAAAGGAATGGAACCGAGCTGATATACAGCACGATTGTGCTGAGCCGGCGGATAATGGGGACCAAATGGTCTTCATAAACCGCTTTGGTGTGGAGCTTCTTGATTGCGGATTCGCGTTTGTGAAAAATCGGCCCTGCCAGCCGGTAGGCAAAATAGACACAGAACAAAGAAAGAGCCACCAGTTGCCGCGACTGAAACAGCTTTGGGAAATCGGCCGCTTCCAAAAGAAGAAGAAGCTTATGGTGATACCCGAACCAGGAGGTATACACACGCCCCATAAGCAGGACGTTATAAGTGAGAAGAAAGATCAGTAACGCAAAATCACGCCTTACGTTGCGAATCAAACTGGCGGCAATTGCAATATTTAAAGAAATGATGGCAAAAAACAAAACGTCAACCGCGGTTTTCCAAAAATCCCCGCCCAATACGGTGAAAAAATTGGCGGCTAACATCAATAGAATTGTTATCCCGAAAAGGATTGTATCTCGTAATAAATCCTCTGATTTTACTTTTATCATTGGCACACTTCCCTAACGTACTTGTCCCATATTATAGCACGGATTCCATTCGTTTGCCATTAAAATTTGACTTGAGAGAATCTACCAAACCGGAATCCGGTGTTACGTAAATGGTTTTATAATTTACGTAGATGACCATTCCGGGTTTCGCCCCCTGCGGTTTGCTGACATGGCGAACCTCGGTGTAATCCACCGGGACCTTGGAGGATTCTTTTCCCCTGCTGTAAAAAGCCGCCAGATTCGCCGCTTCGAAAATCGCGGTTTCGGTCACATCGCGCCCCTGCGTCACAATAATGGTATGCGATCCGGGTATGTTCTTGGTATGAAGCCAGATATCGTTATTATTGGCCTGTTTTAATGTAAGGCGGTCATTTTGGCGGTTATTGCGCCCAACCAGAATCAGGAAGCCGTCGGAGGACGCAAACTCCATCGGCCCCATGGCCGCGGGCTGTTTCTGGCGGCGGCCTTTCGACGCGCGGATATAGCCCTGCTCGGTCAGTTCTTCCCGAATCTCAGACAAATCCCGTTCCGTTGCCGCACGGCTAAGCTCGTCAAATACCGAGTCAAGATATTCCAGCTCCTGCTGTGCCTGCTGGATTTGAACCGTAAGCATTTTTTCCGCCGTGCTGGCTTTGTGGTATTCCTTATAATATTTTTGCGCATTTTGCGACGGGGAAAGCGCGGGGTTCAGCTTGATTTTTACAAGCGGCAGATCTTCCTCATAGAAATTCTGCAATTCGACGAAACTGGCCCCTTTTGGGATTGTATATAAATTGGCGCTGAGAATATCGCCGTAAATACGCAATGTATCCCGCTCGGCACAGCGCGACAGCTCCGCGCGCTGAAGATTGATTTTCCGGCTGAGCCGTTCCGAGGCCGTTGTTAAAACGCGCAGTAAATCCTGGGAACGCACCCGCATACGGTCAATGCGATCCCTTTCCGTATAAAAAGCATCCAACAGCTCGGAAAAGCGCGTATACGATTTTACCACAGCTGTCAGGCCATATTGCTCGATATTGAAAAAAGAAAAGTCAATTGGCTTCTGCGCCGGGTTGACCACCATATAGGGCTTCCCATCCCTGTTTTTCACGGTTTCAGCCATTCTTCCGAGAAAGAAGAAGAGCCGTTCGCGCTGTTCCGCTGTCATGGTTTTGACGGTGACGTCACTGCCCCGCCCGGTCAAATATGCTAGCTCACGGCAGACAATCGGCGAAAGGCCCTGTAAATGATTCAGCAGCGCCTTGGAAAGCTCCATATCGGACGGAATGCTCTGTAATCTGTCCTCAATTTCCCGCATGGAAGCCTGTAAAAGGCAAAGCTTGTTCTGCGGCGGGGGAAGCTGATAGGTTAACCCCGGAAGGACAAGGCGTTCGGAAGACATTTCCGCATCAACACGCTTTAAGGCGTCAATGATTTTTCCGTTTTCATCCACAAAAATAATATTGCTGTACCGCCCCATGATTTCCATGACCAGCGTCAGGCGGACCGGGTCGCCCAACTCGTTGACCGCGTCAAAATCCAGGCACAGCAACCGTTCCAAACCCGGTTGGCGAACCTCCGCAAGGCGCGCCCCCAGCAGGCGCTTGCGTAAAAGCATGCAGAGCATCGGCGGGGACTGCGGATTTTCCGGCACGTATTGCGTAAAGTGAATCCGCGCGCTGTTCGCCCTTGCGGACATCAGAAGCTTCATGGTATCGCTTCGTGTGCGGAAGGTTAAAACCATTTCCTCTTTGTTCGGCTGATAAATTTTATCCAGCTTCGCGCCGAGCGCCGTTTCTTCTATTTCTTTTTTTATATGTCTTAAAAAAGCTCCGTCAAGAGCCATTTAAATTCCTCCTGTACGGGTACATCCAATGGTTTTTGCCGGACTATGCATCCGCTTTGATTTCGCGAAGCGGACCTGAGGAAATTGTTTTTGCAGCTTTTCCATGAGCGGCTCTATCACAACATCCTCTGTGTAAAAATGGCCTGCGTCCACCAATGTTACCCCCATATTTTCGGCATCCAGCAAAATATTATGCTTGCTTTCGCCGGTAACAAAAGCCTGGCAGCCGTATTCCGCCGCATCATAAACCAGATCGGCGCCGCCGCCGCTGCAAAGCCCTACTTTTGAAATGGCCCGGCCTCCGTCCGTATAACGAAGCCCGTCACAGCCGAGGGCGTCCCTGACAAATTCGGCAAACGCCCGCGGGGAATATTCCCGCTCCGTTTCGCCGACTAAGCCTTCCGGCAGGCCCGTATTTCCATATTCCTTCAGCATACGGATGTTTTTCAGTCCCAACCGTTTCGCAAGGCAGGTGTTGACCCCTTCCGCGGCCATGTCCAGGTTGGTATGGGCGCAGATTGCCGCAATGCCGCATTCGGCCAGCAGATACGGCGCGGTATCCGTATCGATATGTTTCAGAGGACGGAAGATAACCGGGTGATGACTGATAATCAGATCGGCCTGCAGCTCTTTTGCTTCCCGGACAACCGCAGGGGTAATGTCCAGCGAAAGCAGCGCCGACTGAACCGGCATATTGCGCCCGCCTACCAGCAGGCCGGGATTATCAAAGTCCATTGCCGTATGAAACGGCGCCATGCCGTCGATAAAATCGTATATGTCCCCCACGAATATCATTGCTGTTCCCCCTTGTCCGCGATTTCTCGAATCTGGCGGATGATTTCGTTTAATGCGTCCGCATCCTTATTTTTGCCGGAAAGACAAAGCCCGCGTGCTTTTTTTTCTAAGTTTGCAGCCAGCCGGTACATATATTCCCGGTTATCCGCGGTTTTGGCGTCAAGTTTGCCGAGATAAGGATACAGTGTACCGGTATCCACTTCCTGCGGCTGATACTGCGCAAGCATAACGGTATACACGTGATTTTCCTCCATGACCGCCTGTTCCCGCAGGATGGCAAAGCCCTGCTCCGCCAAAAAGCAGCGAAGCGGGGGGATCGAGGTCATTGGCTGCAAAATCAGCCTTCTCTGCCCTTCCTTTACCCATGGCGCAGCGGAGAGAATCTGTTTAATCAGCTCGCCGCCCATCCCCGCCATTACGATATCCTCCGCTTCATTCGGAAGTATCGCCTTCAGGCCGTCCGACAAGCGGGTGGTAACGATATCCTGCACACGGTACCGGATGATATTCCCCCTTGCTGTCTGCAGCGGACCGGGCCGGATGTCGGAGGCAACGGCCTTTGAAATGCGCCCCTGTTTTGCAAGCCAAATCGGAAGATAGGCGTGATCTGTTCCAACATCCGCCAAAGCGGTCTGGTCGCGCACCATGGAAGCGCAAAGCTGCAGCCTTCCGCCAAGAGTAAATAAGGGATGCAAACCCACAGATGAAACCTCCTATTTTCTATTTTAAAGCAGTTAAAATTCGATTCAAAACGAATTGCCGCCCGGCAATTTTGATTGACGGACGGCCATATTCATACATTAAATAAAATTTCCGGATATTGCAAAGCCGGGATTACTTGGAAGCGATATGCGCGTTCAGCTTTTCCACCATCTCATTTACATCTACGCCATGCACCATGCAGGCCTGCTCCAAAGTTTCCCCGCGTGAAGAAGGGCAGCCGAGGCAATGCATGCCCATTTCCAGAAAGAACGGCGCCGTAGTTTTGTCAATATCAAGAATATCTCCGATAATTGTATCTTTTGTTATAACTGCCATAATTTTAATCCTCCAGCATTCTGCATATTTTTCATGTCTATTATAATACCCGCGCCGCGGCAATGCAATACATTTCTATTTTCTACAAAAAATACCCCGGATTTACATCCGGGGTACCTGGTCTTGAATAAGAAATATATGCTTATTCTTCCCTCATCTTTGCAAAGCACTCGCTGCAATATACAGGACGGTCTTCACGCGGCTTAAAGGGGACCTTTGCTTCTTTGCCACAGCTTGCGCAGATGGCTGTGAACATCTCGCGCTCCGGCTTAGCGGCATTCTTACGAGCATCGCGGCAGGCCTTGCATCTCTGCGGCTCATTTACAAAGCCTTTGGAAGCATAGAATTCCTGCTCACCGGCGGTGAATACAAATTCAGCGCCACATTCTTTGCAGATGAGAGTCTTGTCTTCGTACATTTAATTTACCTCGCTTTGGATAAAGATATTTGCCCATAGACGGATTCGCACCGACGCCTTTGATTACCAACGCTCTACTTAAGCTACCTGGGCATATTTAGTTTTTACTAAAGCAGTTGTTTTAATTTCAGACGAACTCGCTGTAAAGCATTATCAACCGCCTTAGAGGTCACCCCGAGTTTTTCAGCGATTTGGCCATAGCTACAACCGCCTAAATAAAGCATCAGAACCTGCTGTTCCAATTTGGAAAGCAATTGTCTAATACACTGCTGCGTTGCCTTGAAACTTTCGCTGTCCATCAGCAATGTTTCCGGGTCCATGGCACAGTTCGATATATCCACGTGCGCTCCGTCGTCGTTTAGAGAAACCGAATTATGAAGAGGCAAATTCTTTCTTCCAGATGTACGATACGCCATAATGATTCGATTTTGAATGCAAACACCGGCATACGTTCTGAAACCGGCTTTCCCGGACGCGTCATAAGTACGCGCCGCATTTAAAAGGCCCATTAATCCTTCCTGATACAAATCATCCGCTTCAAGTATTGTAC
>JAAYWU010000199.1 GCA_012516295.1 Clostridiales bacterium
AACCGTATTCTTAATCATCCACATTCTGTTTTTTTCGAATCTGGATTCCAACGCCGAACGGGTGATTCGTAGAAAGTAATGGACAGGGAATTGAAAATCGTTATCAGTCCGGAAGATGCCGGAATCCGTTTGGATAAACTGATCAGTATGAAGGTGGAAGGACTCACGCGTTCCGCGGCCGAGAAGCTGATCGAAGGCGGATTTGCAACCCGTAATGGCAAAGCCCTGAATAAAAGCTACCGCGGCGCGGAAGGCGACTGCATTTTTTTGCTGCTGCCGGAGCCGGAAAAGACGGATGTGGAACCGGAAGCGATTCCGTTGGACATCGTTTATGAAGACAGCGATCTTTTGGTTGTCAATAAACCGAAGGGGATGGTTGTCCACCCGGCTGCGGGAAATCGCACCGGCACGCTGGTCAACGCGCTTTTGGCGTATTGCGGGGATTCCCTGTCCGGAATCAACGGCGTAATCCGGCCCGGCATTGTGCACCGGATTGACAAAGATACGAGCGGTCTGCTCATTGTTGCAAAAAATGATTTCGCACACCAGAAGCTGGCGGCACAGATTAAAGCGCATAGCTTCACGCGCATTTATGAAGCTGTTGTCCACGGCAATGTAAAAGAAGACGACGGGACGGTTGACGCCCCTATCGGGCGGCATCCGGTCAACCGCAAAATGATGGCGGTAACGGAAAAAAATTCGCGCAGCGCTGTCACGCATTATCATGTCCTTGCGCGCTATGAAGGCTTTACCCATATTCAGTGCAGGCTGGAAACGGGCCGGACGCATCAAATCCGGGTGCATATGGCCTATATTGGCCACCCGGTGGCCGGCGATCCGGTTTACGGGCCGAAAAAGCCGGTGCCGAATCTGAACGGGCAGTGCCTTCACGCCCGTGTGATTGGTTTTGTGCATCCGCGTGACGGCCGTTATATTGAAATTACAAGCGATCTTCCCGCATATTTTACCGGATTTCTCACAAAGCTTCGGCAGAAAAACCGGGGATAGGCAGGTTTTGTTAGGGATGAGGGCGCCCTGCAAACACGATATTTAATTGTGATAGCGGCATTTCTGTGCGCGCTGATTATTGGGTACAACGCTTTTTATGTACCGGAAGCCATCAATATTACCGTTGAAACCGATGTCCTCTCTTCTTCACAGGATGAGGCTTACACGCCGTCGCCTGTTTTCAGTACGGTTTCTCAGGAACCCCAACGCGGAAATGGGCAAAGCAAAGTGGAAAGTCCAGTCGGAAAGGTCAATATCAATACTGCTACCGAGGAGCAGTTGTGCGAACTGGATGGGGTAGGACCTGTTATAGCCAAACGAATTCTCGATTACCGGCAGAAAAAAGGAAAATTCAGCTCCATTGAGGAACTGAAAAATGTAAGCGGGATCGGCGAGAAAACCTTTGCAAAATTGAAGGAGCATGTAACTGTATAGCTCTTTATAAAATAGGTCAGAAGAACTGAAATCGGCGCCCTGAAAACAGAGTGGCGCCGATTTCAGTTCTTTCTTATTTAATGGTATAATACTAATAAGTAATTAAATATTGTAATACACTTGCGCAAGTATTATTACATTGATTTAATTATATCGAAGTTAGAATTAAAATGCAGGGGGCTGCGGTGAAATGAAGAAGAAAAATATTCTATGTTTTCTATTATGGCTTACGCTTACAGTTTCCATTCTCCTAAATTTATATTTTTTAATTCCAAAAAATGTGTCCGAGTCTATTTCAACAGGATATTATCTGTCGCGTGATGCGAATGGGATATCCTATAAACTTTCAATTATGGAAGATAATAGAGTGCTCCTTTATGGTCCGAAGGATAATTTATTATACACAGGAAATTTGGAGTTTAATAAAAATGGGAATGATTATCTGATTGTAACGGATACCAACGTATTCCAAGTTGCAGCGCGGGATGATACTATATTCTTACCAATTATTGAAAATAAAAGGATTATCAGCAAGTTATTTCGGAAAGTAGACAGCGCTTCGGTTACCTATGGAAGCGATGAAGCATAATTAAAAGGTTCTGCTGAAAATAATGAATGGGGAACGCGTCTGAGCTTTCAAAGCCGTTTCAGGTGCGTTCCCCGTTCGTTTTGCTTCCGGTTTAGGTTTATTCTTCCGTTTCCTCCGCATTCTTCTTTTGATACAGGCGCGCAGCTTTTTCCATTTCGGGAAGGGCTTTTTGTGCCGTATGAATGCAGCGGAGCAGTTTTACGGAAAAACAGGCGCTGTAGGCGGTAAAAGCCACGGTTAAGGCGGCGGAAACCACACCTGTGACCGCCAATGTTTTCTTCCAGGATGCATGCGGATTCTTTCTGATTTTCATGATACTCCTTCTTTCTGTCAGTCGCCAAAGCTGATTCCGATATCACGTGCGGTTTTTATTATGTCGCTGTCTACGGGTACGCCTTTTAATTTGCCGGCAACCTCGCTCAGCGGGACGGGTACAATCGCATTGTTTTGAAGAGCTGCCATAAATCCGTATTTTTTCTCCGCAATCAGTTTCGCCGCCGCTGCGCCGAACCGGGTTGCAAGAAGGCGGTCATACGGGCAGGGGCTTCCTCCGCGCTGGAAGTGCCCCGGTACAGTAACGCGGATTTCCTGATCGGTCCGTTCGCTGATTTCCTTGGCCAGGCGATAGGAAATCGATGGGTAGGCCATCTTGGCGCGAGCCGCTTTAAACTCTTTCTTGCTCATGCCGGCTTCTTTCTTGGATAGTATGCCCTCGGCAACGGCAAGGATGGAAAACCGTTTCCCGTTTTTGCTGCGCTGCTCCAGCGTTTTTACAATGCTGTCGATATTGTATGGGATTTCGGGAATGAGAATAATGTCCGCCCCGCCGGCAATTCCGGAGTGCAGGGTCAGCCATCCGGCTTTATGCCCCATGATTTCCACGATGAATACTCTGCTGTGCGACGTTGCCGTTGTATGAATGCAATCCAGGACATTTGTCGCAATCTCCATTGCGCTGCTGAAACCGAAGGTCATTTCGGTGCCCCAAATGTCATTATCAATCGTTTTGGGCAGCGTTACAATGTTCAGCACTTCTTCGCTGAGCAGATTCGCCGTTTTGTGTGTGCCGTTTCCTCCCAGGATGACCAGACAGTCCAGCTTCATTTTTTTGTAGTTCTCTTTCATGTTCTTAACTTTGTCGACGCTGTTGTCCTCTACCACGCGCATAAGCTTAAATGGCTGGCGGGAGGTTCCGAGGATTGTGCCCCCAAGAGTGAGAATCCCGGAAAAGTCGTCCGGTTTCATTTTCCGGTAGCTGCCATTGATCAGCCCCAGATAACCGTCGTTAATGCCGTAGATT
>JAAYWU010000200.1 GCA_012516295.1 Clostridiales bacterium
CAACCCCCACCGGAACGCTTCCGCCGGTAGCGGCAAGGATGTTATCACTCTTAAAGAAGATACCGGAACCGATGCAGATTCCGATGATCATCGCAATGGTTGTGAAAAGACCGTAATTCCGTTTGATTCTATCCAAATTTCATTCTTCCTTCTTTTCAAATTGCAGTATGATTATTCTATCATACACAAACCACATTGAAAAGCAGAATGAAACAAAATACTATTTTTTCTCCTTGCGCTTACAGGCTTGGCAGCAAGAACATTTCGAACAGTCCCCGCAGCAGCTATGCCTGTGTTTTATGGAATAGCGCACCGCCAACAGAAAAAGCAAGGCAATAATTGTAATAAGGATGTAATCCGCTATCTGCATAATTCCTCCTATCCGGCCATCAATGGTAAAAAATCAGTCCGATATGATAAACCAGGTACGCGACAATCCAGGCAATCCCCGTTTGATACAGTACGACGGCGACCGCGCTTCTCCTGCTGTTCATCTCATGCCGGACCGCATTGATTGCGGCAACACACGGGGTATACAGCAGGGTGAAAATCAAAAACGACCATGCGGTCAGCGGCGTGAAGAGGGACGACAGCGCCGCCGATAAGTTGGAAACGCTGGTTCCCGTTAAAACAGCCAGCGTGCTGACAACCGCTTCTTTCGCAGTAAAGCCGGTAATTAAAGCCGTGGACACACGCCAGTCATTAAAGCCAAGCGGCGCGAACAACGGAGCGATTAACCGGCCGATACCGGCAAGCATGCTGTTTGCGCTGTCCGATACAACATTGATTCTTGTATCGAAGGTCTGCAGGAACCATATGATGATGGTTGCCACAAAAATAACCGTAAACGCGCGGACTAAAAAGTCTTTCGCCTTATCCCATATCAGCAGTCCGACGCTCTTCGCGCTTGGGAAACGGTAGTTGGGAAGTTCCATTACAAAAGGAACCGGATTTCCGTGGAATACTGTATTTTTCAGAATAAAACCGGTGACAATGCCAACCAGCATCCCGATAATATACAGGGACGTCATCACAAGCGCCTGATGGTTTGGGAAAAAGGCCATGGTAAACACCGCATAAATCGGAAGCTTTGCGCTGCAGCTCATAAAAGGCGTCAGGAAAATCGTCATTTTGCGGTCCCGTTCACTCGACAGCGTGCGCGTCGCCATGATGGCAGGTACGGAACAGCCGAACCCGATCAGCATGGGGACGAAGCTGCGCCCGGAAAGGCCGATTTTTCGCAGCAGCTTGTCCATAACGAACGCGACCCTTGCCATATAGCCGCTGTCTTCCAGAATCGAAAGGAAGAAAAACAGGACGACGATGGTCGGCAGAAACGAAAGCACGCTTCCCACCCCGGCGAACACGCCGTCAATAATCAGGGAGTGCACAACCGGATTGATTCCGTAAGCGGTAAGCCCTGCGTCGGCAAGCCCGGTCACAAAATCAATCCCGGCGGACAAAGCCGCGCTTAATGCGCTTCCGATCACGCCGAAGGTAAGGTAGAAAACCAGCATCATAATCAGCAAAAAGATCGGTATGGCAAAATACTTATGTGTCAGAATATTATCCATTGCGACGCTGCGCAAATGTTCCTTCGACTCACCCGTTTTCACAACCGTATCCGCACAGAGTTTCTCAATAAAGGTATAGCGCATATCCGCCAGCGCGGCTTCCCGGTCGGTTCCGAGCTCATGCTCCATTTCCGCAACGCTGTGCCCGACCATATCCTTTTCATTCTCGGAAAGGCCCAGCGCGTTGAGCATCGGTTCATCGCCTTCCACCAGCTTGGTCGCTGCGAAACGCGCGGGCACGCCGATCCGTTCCGCGTGATCCTCCACAAGATGGGCAACGGAGTGAATCGCCCTATGTACTGCGCCGGAGCAGAAATCCTGCCGCTTCGGAAGCTGTTTTGCACTCGCAGTCGCAATCGCTGTTTCGATCAGCTCGTCAATCCCGTCGTTTTTACTGGCCGAAATCGGAACCACCGGCACGCCAAGTTCATCCTGCAATTTTTGTATTTTAATGGTTCCGCCGTTCGCGCGGACCTCATCCATCATATTTAAAGCGACAACCGTCGGCAGATTCAATTCAATCAACTGCAGGGTAAGATAGAGATTCCGTTCGATATTGGTCGCGTCAACAATATTGATAATCCCATCCGGATGGTGTTTCAGTAAAAAATCGCGCGTCACGATTTCTTCATTGGTATAGGGCGACATCGAATAAATACCCGGAAGATCGACTACCGTCGCGTCCCGATGGTTCCGGATAACCCCGTCCTTTCGATCAACCGTAACGCCCGGGAAATTCCCAACATGCTGGTTGGAACCGGTCAGCTGATTAAAAAGCGTTGTTTTCCCACAGTTTTGATTTCCCGCAAGCGCAAAAATCATCCGCTTATCTCTCCTCCACTTCTATTTTTTTTGCATCGTCAATTCGGATTGTAAGTTCATAACCGCGAAGATGGATTTCGATGGGGTCGCCCATCGGCGCCACCTTGCGAACCATAACCTCCGTATGGGGAGTAAGCCCCATGTCGAGCAGCCTGCGCCGAAGCGCGCCCTCGCCGTTTACAGCAAGGATTTTTGATTTTTGGCCTATTCCCAGTTCATCTAATGTCATAACAAATCCTCCGTGTCCGATTGGTTGTTAGCCATTGCTAACTTATATTTTATTCCCGCCGCCGTGTTTTGTCAAGCGCCGGGAAAAGATTGTTAAATATTCTGAAATTCCCCTGTTTGCGTTCGAACTTCTATGAAAAATCACAACGATCTCCTGCGCTATTTACAGAATATGCCGCTCGGAAAAGCATTGCAAAATGGGAAATAAGGCAAATGAAAAAGGCGGTTCAGAACGAACCGCCTTGCAAATCAGAAGTCAATCGTATTCAATACCGTTTGAATCGCCTGCGCGGAAGCCAGCAGTTTCTTCTGCTCCTCCTCGCTTAAAGGGATATCGAGGACTTTTTCGATCCCGCGGCTGCCGACAATCGCTGGGATACCCATGCAGACTCCGCTGATACCGTAATGCCCTTCGATCAGGCTGGAAACCGGTAGGATGGAGTGCTCGTCGCGCAAGATACATTCGGCTATCCGGCGGACCGCCATGGCAATGCCATAATAGGTTGCACCCTTTTTGCGGATGATTTCATATGCGCTGTCCCGAACGCCTTCATAAAGCCGCTGCATGGTTTCCATATGCTTGAAATGCCCGCACAGCTCGCAAAAATGATCCAGCTCAACCCCGGAAACATTGGCGCTGCTCCAGACAGCCAGCTCGCTGTCGCCGTGTTCGCCGATAATAAACGCATGAACGCTGCGGCTGTCCACTTTCAGATGCTGCCCCAAAAGATATTTCAGCCTTGCTGTATCCAACACCGTACCGGAACCGATGACGCGATTGGGAGGGAAGCCGGAAAGCTTCAGCGCGGCATAGGTCAGGATATCCACCGGATTCGATACAATCAGCAGAATCCCCTCGCACTGTCGCTTTTTAATCTCGGGAATGATGCTCTTGAAAATTCCCACATTTTTCTTCACAAGATCCATGCGCGTTTCGTCCGGCTTTTGATTTGCCCCCGCGGTAATGATAATGAGCCCGCAGTCCCGGATATCGTCATAGCTTCCGGCATAAATTTCCATCGGGCGCGCAAAGGGCATACCATGGCTTAAATCCATCGCCTCTCCCTCTGCTTTGTCGCGGTTGGCGTCGATCAGAACCAGCTCGGAAAAGAGCCCGCTTTCCACAAGGCTGAACGCGGCGCTGGAACCGACAAGCCCGCACCCGATCATCGCGCATTTTCGAACATTTACCATTTACATTCCCTCCCTTTTTTTCATCGCAAAAGCGGTTAATCGATTACAAAATCACCGTCTTTAAAGACCTGGATTTTTCGTCCGTCAAAAGTCGTGCCGACAATGCTCATATCGGCGCTGCCGAACATGAAATCACAATGGATTTTCGAATAATTGGAACCGAGCTTTTCCAGTTCCTCCCGTTTCATTTCCGTACCGTTTTTCAGGTTGTCGGGATAAGAAGCGCCCAGCGCAAGGTGGCAAGAGGCGTTTTCGTCAAACAGGGTATTCAAGAATAAAATTCCGGACTGGGAAATCGGGGAATTGTAAGGAACGAGCGCGACTTCTCCAAGGTAACAGCTTCCCTCGTCAAACGCTATCAGGTTTTTGAGCGTTTCCTGCTCTTTTTCCGCGTGGAAATCCGTTACCTTCCCGTCTTTGAAATCAAGGTAAAAATCTTCGATCATTTTCCCCTGATAGCTGAGCGGCTTCGTTGCGTAAACGCGCCCCTGCACGCCGAATTTATACGGCATGGTGAACGATTCCTCGGTGGGCATATTGGGGTTAAACATCGCACCGTTCTGTGCCTGGCTGCAGCCGCCCGCCCAGATGTGGTCCTTAATCAGCTCCACCGTCAGGTCGGTTCCGGCTCCATTGGTGAAATGCAGCGATTGAAAACGGAGGTCGTTCAGGATTTTGTTGTGGCGCAGCAAATTCTGATTATGCCGTTTCCACTCTTCCACAGGGTCATTGTCCACGGAAATACGCACGCTTTTCAGCACCGCGTCCCACAAGGATTCGAGCGCCTCCTCTTCGCTGCGCTTCGGGAATACCTTCTTTGCCCAATCCACAGTAGGAATTGCAACAATGGACCATTGGCCGACATTCGCCAAGGTGTAATATTCAAAAGGCTCGAACGCGGTTTCCTGCGCAATGCGGACGGTCTGCATTTTCTGCCCGTCAATATCCGCCATTAAACCCGGCGTAGCGGATTCAATGTATAGGAAACAGCATTTCTTGTCAATACAGTTCTTTTTCTGTTCGATGCGCCACGGGGCGATATTCGCCAGCGTTTCCGTGCTTTCATTTTGGAAAGCCATTTTTGTAATCTTCTCGTCATTCCAGAGCACGAGCACTTCCCCCGCGCCTGCCTTATAAGCTTCCTCCACGCAAATGCGCGCAAAATATGCACACTCCACAGAGGAGGAAAGCACCAGCATCTGCCCCTTCTGCACGTTTGCCCCAACGCAGACCGCAAGCCTTGCGTATTTCCGTAATATATCCTGTGAAACCATAAAACAACCTCCGTTTTTTTAATAATCTTCCGAATCTGAAACGCATTTATACAAAGGAGGACCGAAGCTAGCCCCAGCCCTGCCTGCGCAGCTTTTTCCCTGTCTCCGCCAGCCGTTTCCGGCGTTCGCGGTAATCGGGAAGAACGGCTTCCACCAGCTTCCAGAACCGCGGGGAATGGTTATGTTCCCGTATATGCGCCAGCTCATGGACAACGACATAATCAATTTCTTCCGGGGCGGCCATCATCAGCTTCCATGTGAAATTGAGGCGGTTTTTTGCCGAACAGGAGCCCCAGCTCGTGTTCGCCGAGCCGATGCGGACACCCGACGGGGTTACCCCCATGACTTTCGAAAAGCGGGCAATCCGTTCCCGAATGTACTGTTCGGCAATCGACTGGTACAGGCGCTTAATCTGAAGCAGCATTTGTTCCTGCTCCTGCGGCATAACCGAAAAGCATATCCCGTCAAAGCCGCATTGGTCGGCGAGCTTTACCGGATACGCACAGCCCATCAGGGGCAGCAGAGAGCCGGCGCTGATGCGCAAGTTGCGGCGCGCCGCCGCGTCCTGCATGATCTGCGAGGATTTTTCCCGAATCCAATCCTGCTTTTCGCAAACGAAACGGTCGATTTCCCTTTGAGCCGCACGCAAAGGGGCGCGTACGATAACCCCGCCTTCCCTATTAATAC
>JAAYWU010000016.1 GCA_012516295.1 Clostridiales bacterium
AAGATATGATCTGGATGGAAAAGATGCTCGGAAAGCATCCGGAATCACCCAAGCCAGTCATCCCGATACGGGCGGTATCGCTGTAATAAGAATTGTACAAAAAACACGAAATCGCGCAGTGGGAAGGCGATTCTTTATGTTTTCTATGTATTTACAAACCAGCTGATATCCTTTATCCTGTTATATAGTTCAATATGGTGATGAGGCTCACCAAAATGCATTTTTATGCTGATGGCTTCTACTTTACGCTTAAAGTAGAAGCTTTTATTTTTCTAAGGTGGTATTGGGAATGATAAAAGTATTGATTGTTGGTTTCGGCGGGTTTTTGGGCACAGTATTCCGATATATAATTTCATGCTCAACCGCAAAGTTTTTCGGAAACTTCCCGCTGGGGACGTTCCTTGTGAATGTGCTTGGCGGGTTCATAATGGGCTTTCTCATGGAAGCCAGTACAAGCCTATTCCCTATGTCCCCCAATCTTCGGATGTTCCTCACAACCGGTTTTTTGGGAGGGCTTACGACATTTTCTACTTTCAGCTTTGAAACGGTTTCCTTTATCTCCGAAGGCGCATATTTCATGGGCGGGCTAAACGCCTGTCTGAATCTGTTTCTTGCGCTTTCCGCATGTTGGACGGGCAAATTCGTCGCACAGCTATTGTAAGAAGCAGCCCTTCACCGGGCATAGCAAAAGCGCTCCGATTTCTTTTCGGAGCGCTTTTGCCGGGGCATTTTTTGCAGCCGCGAATTTTGTCGCACAGCATCTTTGCCAGCCTGCTGATATATGGTAAAATTACTCACATAACAGTTCCGCGGGAAATCTTTTTTTCGATTCCTAAGAACTGTTACGAAATATGAATATTCACACCGTTTACCTCCACGCCCTCATCGGCACGGATTAAAATATACTTCACCCCATCGATGACCCGCGTGTCGACCAGGTCGCTGCGTTCCGGATTCACACGGATTGTCACATCGGGGGTTCGCAGCTCAAATTGCTTGGTATCAATGATATTTCGCGGACTGATTTCCGTATCGGCGCCAAACGCGTCGTCATATTTTTCTTCGAACGCCGTGACGCGGGTTTCCGGAACGCCGCAGGATTTCAGAACACCTTTCACCGTTTCCTTAGAAATGACCAACGGCTCTTTCTCTTTATTGGTTTTGTGTTCTTCAATCAGCCCGGACAACTCGCCGTGAACCGTTTGCACAACTTCCAAATTGCAGTCATCGGCAATGGTTTCGCCCAAAATGGATTGAAATGTTTCTTTTTGTTCGGCGGCGGGCATCGGGACTTCGGTTTTGAATACGGCATCCACGAATTCCGCGTGGTTCTCCGCAATATTGCGCGAATAGTAAAGGGCGTTATAAATGTTGGCGCTCCGGTCGTCAAAAGCCGGGAAAAGGAAGCCAAGCTCCGGCGCCGACACAATCCAGTCCGACGTAATATTCCGGAACGTATTATCGCTGGCATAATAACCAAGCGCCGGTTTGGTCAGTTTCACGGGACAGATGCTGCACAGAAAGTACGAATATACTTCGGAGGAATCCTCCTGCTTTTCTCCGTCCTTGGCGTAGTAAGGGACATCATATTTGTCACAGGCCAAAAGGATGAGGTAATTCCCCCCTATGTTGAGCGCCTGAATCACGCGCCCATAGAATTCGCGGATGGCCTCATCGTCCTCCAGCGAAGAATCCCTGAGTGCCATCAGCAGCTTATGTTCCTCCCCTTCGAGAACCTGGCGGGTCGCAAATTCAATGTCGATCAGGTTTTTCCCAATCGTGCCGGACAGCGTCTTTTTTAAGATTGCCAGAAGCTCTTCGGCTTCTTCCTGCTGCATCAGCCCGAGCGACTGGCTGAATTCCGTAACGATTTCTCTCTGCTCATTCACGTAGCAGCCGCGAATCCGGGTAATATTGCTCTTATCCGGACGAAAGCGGCGGCGAATTTCTGAGATTTCTTTTTCGTTCATAATATCCTTCATTCTATATGTAATTTCATTTTGATTCCGTATTCACTATTATATTATGAAAGAACGGTTTTGTCATCCCGGCAATGCCTTTTCAGCTAAGCATTTCTACTCGCCGGCTTCCGGGGCGTATGATTTTGATTGGATATGCGTATTGGAGGACGCGGCGCAGAAGGAATGTTTTACGGTTAGAAGCACGCCTAAATGTCTCTCGAAAAACCGAAAGTTCCGTATCGCAAATTGAAAAATGGATTTGCCAATAAACTTATTAATAATTTAATAAAAAAATTGAACTGGTTTCAGAAAACCGGAAAGGAATGCTTGTGAAACACAATACGATCATTGACAGAAACGAAGCAAAAGCCTTTTACAAAACGGCCTTCTCTTTGATACTGCCCATGGCGCTTCAAAATTTAATCAACGTCGGGATTTCTTCCATCGACGTCCTTCTGCTCGGAAGGGTGAGCGAAACGGTGCGTTCCGCCGCCTCGCTTGCCAACCAGGTGCAGTTCATCCTGACATTAATTTTCTTCGGGTTAACCTCCGGCGCCGCCGTTTTAACGGCGCAGTACTGGGGCAAGAAAGACACCGACAGCATCCTCAAAATCATGGCAATCAGTATGCGGTTCTCGTTGAGCGTTGCTGCCTTGTTTACCCTAACCGTACTGGTCTTCCCTGAACAAATCATGAATATATTTACGAATGAGCGTCCGGTTATAGCGGAAGGGGTAAAATATCTTCGAATCATTTCCTTCTCATACATACTCATGTCGGTTACCGTAATTTATCTGAATATCATGCGGAGCGTGGAGCGCGTCGTAATCTCCAGCGTGGTGTATCTGATTTACTTGCTGTCGAACGTTACAATTGCTTCCCTGCTGATATTCGGCTTATTTGGCTGCCCGAAGCTTGGCATCCGTGGTTCCGCCATCGCAACGCTTTCTTCCAGAGGCATCGAGCTGCTGGTTGTCATAATCTATGCGGCAAAGTACAACCATGTTTTGCGTTTTAAGCCTTCGTCCCTGCTTTTGCGGGACAAAGACCTGTTCCGGGATTTCCTGTACTACTCCATCCCGGTTACAATGAACGAACTGATGTGGGGCTGCGGCGTGGCGATGAACGCCGTTGTAATCGGCCACCTTGGAAGCTCTGTTGTGTCGGCGAATTCCGTTGCGCAGATTACCCGGCAGCTTGCCCTGGTAATCGCCTTCGGGCTGGCGAACGCAACCGCAATCACCATCGGCAAGGCCATCGGGGAAAATCATCTGCAAAACGCCAAAATCTACGCCAGGCGTTTTATCAAACTGAGCATTATCGCGGGCGGACTCGGTGCGATTCTGATTCTGGCTGCAAGACCGATTGTCATCTCCGCGTTAAATCTGACGCCGACTACGCGGAATTACTTATCATTCATGATGTTTGTTATGTCGTATTTTTCCTTCGCACAGGCAATTAACACGACGCTCATCGTCGGCGTTTTCCGGGGCGGCGGCGATACCCGGTTCGGATTGGTTCTGGATACAACCACCATGTGGGGCGGCTCCATCCTTATGGGTGCCCTGGCGGCCTTCGTGTTTAAATGGAGCGTTCCGGTCATCTATATGATTCTGATGAGCGATGAAATTATCAAATTACCATTTACGGCGCTGCGATACAAAAGCTTCAAATGGCTGAATAATGTGACCAGATAAGGAAATGTTTCGGATGGAAGGCGGCGGGCAGCAGCAAAAGGTTTCCGCTGCGCCAACGCCTTCGATTTTTAATATTCCGTTGCAGTTATCTCTGTTTTGGAATATAATCGATATTGTCTGAATAAGCGCCCGGAAAATCTTCCGGGCTTCCCATGGCTGAAAACAGGCTGAATCTAAGGCTGAAAAAACACGAAATGGAGAGAATATATGGGAATCGTTGAAATTTTAAAAGCGATTCTGTTCGGAATCGTTGAAGGAATTACGGAATGGCTGCCGATCAGCAGTACGGGGCATATGATCCTGCTGGACGACTTTGTAAAGCTGAATACCAGCGCCGCTTTTAAGGAAATGTTCCTCGTTGTCATTCAATTCGGTGCGATTTTAGCGGTTATCGTCATTTACTGGAACAACCTGATGCCCTTTGGTTTTCAAAAAAGATTGACGGTAAAGACCGATATCCTAAGCATGTGGGGGAAAATTATTGTGGCCTGTATTCCGGCCGCAATTGTCGGTTTACTGTGGGATGAGGAAATAGAGGCTTTCTTTTATAATTATCGAACGGTTTCAATTATGTTGATTTTATTCGGCATTTTGTTTATTATAATAGAAAACTATAATAAGGATAAACGGCCGAAAATTTCCGCAATTTCCCAAATAAGCTATAAAACTGCCTTTATCATCGGGCTTTTCCAGCTGATCGCCGCAATATTTCCCGGAACCTCCCGTTCCGGCGCAACCATCATCGGCGCTCTTCTGATCGGGGTTGCAAGAACAACGGCGGCTGAATTTACATTTTATCTCGCTGTTCCGGTAATGTTCGGGGCAAGCGTACTGAAACTGGCAAAATTCGGTTTCCACTATACGGGCTCGGAGGTTTCCATCTTGCTTACCGGTATGGTCGTCGCCTTCTTCGTCTCCATTCTCATCATAAAATTCCTGATGAACTATATTAAAAAGCATGACTTTAAAGTATTCGGATGGTACCGGATCGCCCTGGGTTCCATCATTTTACTCTATTTTGCCGTCAAATCCTTTTAAATACCGTTTAAAGTAAGCATGAAAAATTTGTGGGAGTGTATAAAATGAACTATATAATCGACCAGTTAAAAGCGCTTACTGCGATTGACAGCCCAAGCGGGTTTACCGAAGAGGTTACGCGCTATACAATGGAGCAGTTGGAAAGCCTTGGCTATCATCCATATCGGACGAAGAAGGGCTGCGTGGTGTGTGATCTTGGCGGGGAAGGCAGCCCGCTGATCCTCTCCGCCCATATTGACACATTGGGCGGCATGGTGGCCGAAATCAAGAAAAACGGCAGGCTGCGCATTACGAACATCGGCGGCTTAAACGCCAACAACTGCGAAACCGAAAATTGCAGAATCCGCACCCGCTCCGGCAAAGTATTTGAAGGTACGCTCCAGATGAACGACCCTTCTGTCCACGTCAACGACGAATACTCCAAACAGAACAGAACCTTTGCGGACATGGAAATTGTCATCGATGAAGATGTAAAAGAAAAGAAGGATACCGAGGCGCTCGGCATCTGTAACGGGGACTTCGTCTGCTTCGACCCGCGCACGACCATCACAAAAAGCGGCTATATCAAAAGCCGTTTTCTGGATGATAAGCTTTCCGTTGCGATTCTGCTGGGGCTGGCAAGGGACATTCAGAAGAAAAAACTTAAGCTCAAACGAAAAGTTTATGTTTTTATCACGGTATATGAGGAGGTCGGCCACGGAGCCTGCGGCGCCCTTCCGGCGGACGCGGAGGAAATCATCAGCGTCGACATGGGCTGCATCGGCGAGGGGCTGGCCTGCACCGAGCGCATGGTCAGCATTTGCGCGAAGGATTCCCACGGCCCCTATGATTACGAAGTGACCACGAATTTGATCCGGTGCGCACAGGAGGGCAAACTTGATTTTGCCGTGGACGTGTACCCCTACTACGGGTCGGACGCAGACGCCGCGCTTGCCGCCGGTTATGATTTGAAGCACGGCCTGATCGGCGCCGGCGTGTATGCTTCGCACGGGTACGAACGGTCCCATATCGACGGCGTGAAAAATACGTTAAAACTCCTGGAATTGTACATAAAGAAGAAATAAGCGTTTTCCGAAAGCCTTCATGCTTTCACCCGCAACGCTGTGCTTCTTTTATCCATTATTGCCTGTTCTGGTATAACCCGATTCACGCAAAACATAAAATACGGCAGAAAAGTTTCTGTAAATAGAAACCTCTCTGCCGCTACTTTTTATTCTTGTTTTGTTCTGTGATATGCAGGGTATATTAATCTATTTTATTATTATACACACCTGAAAATCCTATATAATTCTAAATGTAAGATTATTTTTAATTAATGGGGAATCAAAATGAACTTTCGAAATATCAAAAAAGTATATCGGCAGGATTGGAAACGAATCTCAAAAAATCCTGTTGCGATTGTTATTTTGGCCGGGCTTTGTGTTTTGCCGGCTTTATATGCGTGGGTAAACATAAAGGCTTGCTGGAACGTGTATGAAAACACAGAGGAGATTTCCGTTGCCGTCGTGAACAACGACGAAGGCGACATCTATAAAGATGAGGAAATAAATGTGGGCGATGAAATTGTAGAGGAGTTAAAGAAAAACAACAAAATCAAATGGATTTTTACCAATTCCAATGACGCGAATCTGGGCCTGATCGACAGCACCTATTACGCCATGATCGAGATTCCGCCCGATTTTTCATCCAAGTTCCTTACCGTACTGACGGATAACCCACAAAAGCCCCAAATCACCTATAAAGTAGATACAAAAGCCAACCCCGTCGCGGGGAAAATCACGGCAACTGCAAGCAACACGCTGGTTGAGAAAGTATCGGCGGAATTTATCTCCAGCGTAAACGAATCCATCTTCACTACATTGAACGAAATCGGCGCAAGCGCAGACGACAACAAAGAAACGGTTCTTAAGGTGAAAGATTATGTGATCCATATCAACCGTTATATGGATGTGATTACAAACTCGCTGGACGACATCGGGACCAACTCGGATAACTTGAACGAGTTCCTCAAAAGCATCGGCGATACAATGCCGGCCATACAGAGCAGCCTGGATGCCATCGACACCAGCAATTCCGACAAGCAGAAAATTATTCAGTCCATGCAGACGGCAGTAGACACCGCGATTGAAAACGTGGATTTGAACCTGAAGCATACGCAGGCCTCTAATACAAAAGTAAAGGAGCTGTTTGCCAGCCTGAACGAGTCGGTTTCCAGCGCAAACGCGTCGAAAATCAATACGACTTTGCCGATGATCAGCGCGCAGCTTGACTCCATGGACGACTCCATCGACGCAACCATCCGCTATTTAAACCAATGCAGTTCCTACGATTACGACACCGGCATAGATAGCGCCATCACTTCCTTAACGAAGCTGCAAGCCTCTTTGAAAAACCTGCGGAAATCGCTGGCGGACCTGCAAGACCAATTAAAATAGGCTTCCGGCTCTGTGGATATGATTCTTAAGATTTTGGACGCGAAAATCCTGCAGCTGGAAAAGGACCTGGCCGCCGTTGATGCGGCGCTGCGCGTTGTAATTATCCAATTGGAAAACCTGAACCAGACGCTCCAGAACCCGTACCTTGCTCAAGCGATCAACGCGATGAAAGCGATTCAGCAATCCGGTTTAAAGGAAGCGCTTAAAGCCATTTTGGAAGATTTAAGGACCTCGGAGAAAACCGTTCAGGCCGCGCTGAAGGAATTAAACGAACTCCTTACACGCGCACAGCAGCAAATTGACTACGCAAACACCAAAATCAGCTCCGCCGTTACATATTTAAACTCCGTGATATCCTCAAACGAAAAGAAAAAGGATCAGATGGAGAAAATGGTAAGGCATTTGCGGGCGGTCAAGTCGTACATAACGGATCAGCAAAATCAAATTTCCAATGTTCGAAACCAATTAAATTCGGCAAACAGCATTGCGAAAAAAACGGCAGACCTTCTGAACGAGGATTGCAACCGGATTGCTTCGCAGCTAAACAGCGCGCTCAGCCTGTATAATTCCGGCATCCGAAACGACTTAAAGAGCATCGGCGACAACGCAATTGTCGCGTTAAAGGATTCTTCCGCACTAATTGAAAACGCACAGGATTTAAGCCGGCTGATTACCAGTATGGTAGAAACGGCCGAGGAAGGCAGCAGCCTCTCATCCGAATTTTCTTCCAAAATTAACGACAAGCTCGACGAATTCAAGGATATCATCAGCACTCTCGGCAGCAAATTCGAGCAGGCAAACAATGACGATATTATAGAAATCATCAGCATCCTGCAAAACGATCCGCAGCTTATGGGCGATTATATTTCCGAGCCTTTTGAGATTAAGGAAGAACAGATCTATTCGATTCCGAACTACGGCACCGGCATGGCGCCGATCTATACTACCCTGGCGCTTTGGGTGGGATGCCTGGTGCTGAACTCAATCCTGAGAACAGAGGTGGCCCCCTTTGACGGAATCGAACGGCTTTCTCTTCGTGAAAAGCACTTTGGAAAAATGCTGCTTTTTGTAACTTTAGCCGCGGTACAGGGCTTGATTATTTCCCTGGGGGATATTTTCCTTCTGAAAATCCAAGTTGTGAATCCCACGCTTTTTGTAACCTTCTGTGTTTTCTCTTCCATCGTTTTTGCAATTATTACTTTCACGCTGGCTTCCACCCTTGGCAACGTTGGCAAGGCGCTGTCCATCATCTATTTGATTTTACAGGTAGCCGGCAGCGGCGTCTCGTATCCAATTCAGGTTGACCCGCTGATCTTCCGCATCCTGCAGCCCCTTTTCCCCTTCACCTATACATTAGGGGGAATTCGGGAAGCGATCGCCGGCCCTCTGCCCAGCAGCGTGATTACGAACTTTGCGCTGCTAACCATATTTGCCGCCGTTTTCCTGATTGGCGGATACCTTACCGTCGAACCGCTGAACAACACGTTCCATCAGTTTGAATGCGATTTTAAAAAATCCGGTCTTGGAGAGTAGATATGAAGAAACGATTGCATATATTCGAAAAAATTCAGAATACCGTCTACCGATTTCTTATGTTTGGCATAAGGCCGGTATTTCTGGTTTTTATCCGTGATTTGAAAACCATTGCCAGAAGCATTTCCGTAATCATTATCATTGTCGGTTTGTGCTTACTGCCATCCCTTTACGCCTGGATCAACATTTACGCATGCTGGGATCCATACTCAAATACCGGCAACCTGCCCATAGCGGTTGTGAACAAAGACCAGGGCACCGTATACAACGGCAAGGTAATCAATGTGGGCAAAAGCGTAATTGAAGAATTAGAAGACAACGAATCCATCGGCTGGGATTTTGTCAGCGAGTGGCAGGGAAATTACGGGCTGAACGAGGGCAAATACTATGCTCTTATTGAAATCCCGGAGGATTTTTCATCCAAGCTGGTTACTTTGACCACCTCAATCCCGCAGAAGCCCGCGATTACTTATCGCGTCAATATGAAATTAAACTCCATTGCCACGAAAATAACGGACGCAGCCAAAAACAAACTGATCAGCAACATCAAAACCAGTTTTGTAAAAACCGTAACGGAAGAAGTCCTCAACGAGCTGAAATCTGAAATAGACAGCTCCAATCTGAAAACTTCCCGGATTCGGGAACTGAAAAATACACTCACACAGACAAACAGCGACATCGCCAGATTGAAGAAACACATATCGGCCGCGAATGAGGACTCCGAAAAACTCCAGCAGTATTTAAACCAGTGCATAACCACGCTTCCCAAAGTTACGGAACAGCTAAACAGCCTGCAAAATATTACGGATGCAAACAAATCGCTGACCCAGCAGACAAAGCAGACGATTCAGACGATTTCCTCTGATTTAAATGCGGACATCCAGAATTTGACCGAGCTGAATAACCGAAACCAGCAAATGATTTCCACGCTGCAGCAAATCAACAACAACAGCATCAACAAGGATGTAATCGGCGTTATGGAACAATGCAGCAGCCTTTGCAATTCTGTGCACATCATGTTAAAAGCCGACGCCGAGCAAATCCGCACCCTGAACGCAAACTATAAATTAACCACGCTCAGCCTTTTGGAAAGCAGCCTGAAGTATGCAGACCGCCTGGTCGTGAGCGAAAGGGACGCGCTCGACAAACAAATTCCCCTCCTGCGCGCCGACACGTCGAAGGCTTCCATCAACGCGGCTCTGAACAGCCTGTCCGAAATCAGCAATGAGATTACGAAGCAGACGCAGGATGTTTCGAATAATATCCAGGTAAACGGCAGGCCGCTTCTGAACAGTCTTGTGGATGGCCTGAACGCGAAGCTGGACGACGCCAACAACCTTGCCGAACTGGGAAAAGCCATACAGCCCCAGTTAAACGCACTCGCTGTTTTCGGCGGAGCCAGCAGCCGGCTTTCCGTAAGCCAGGCAAATAGGCTGAACGACAACCTTACCACCCTGCAGAATGACCTGGATCGGTTAAACTCCAAAATTGACGATGTGACAATCGAAGACATTGACCAATTAATTGAACTCACCGAAAATAACCCGTCGGAAATTTCCGAGTTTCTATCCTCCCCCATTGAGGTGAAGGAAGAAACGGTTTACAACACGGATACGTTCGGGGCGGGCCTTACTCCGTTTTATACCGTTTTGGCAATTTGGGTCGGCGCGCTTTTAAGCTGCGCGCTGCTTACGGTGGAATGTGAGAATACCGTCGGGGGAATAAAATTAAATCTAAAGCAAAAGCATTTCGGAAAAATGCTGCTGTTCCTGTCTTTATCGCTGATTCAGTCAACCATCGTCACTTTGGGCGATGTCTTTCTTCTGGGCGTAAATCCCGCGGATTTCGGCCTGCTTATGGGCATAAGCGTTTTGACTTCCATTACGTTCACCGTAATGATCTTTACGCTGGTTTCCCTTTTCGGGAACGTTGGCAAGGCAATTGCCATGGTTATGATGGTATTCCAAATTGCGGGCGCCGGCGGAATTTATCCAATCCAGACAAATCCGGAAATTTTCGGAAAACTGCAACCGCTGTGGCCGTTCACCTATGCGATCAACTGTTACCGCGAAGCGATCGCCGGGCCGGTCTGGAGCAGCGTGCAATACAATGTCCGCGCCCTGCTGATCTTTTTGGGAACATTTTTAATCCTTGCCGTCTTGAAGAAGCCGTTCCATAAGCTGAATACAAGGATGGAGGAAATCTATCAAAGAGCCCAAATTTAACGGGCTCTTTTTTTATAAAGTATTCTGAACTTGATAATAAATTTTTCTATTCTTCCGTTTTGGACGAAAGCTTCAAAGGCGCCAGCCGGTCCTTTTGCTTATTTTATTGTTTATATGATTTATATTGCAAAAGCACGTATTGAAAACTGTAACAATCCTGTACCCGCAATGAATCGGACGGGTAACTGGAATCAATTTCTACTTATATTTGAAGCGTGGCTCAAAATAATAAAATCAGCAGCGATTGTGAAAGGAGATAAGAAAATGAAACCAAAACCGGATGACCGCAGCGATAATGTCGAACGCATTCAGGAAAATATCAATCATACCATTGAAAACATGCGCAAGGCAGGATAGAGTACAATAAAGTTCGCAATTTCGAGAAGGTA
>JAAYWU010000201.1 GCA_012516295.1 Clostridiales bacterium
GGTTATATCAATTGAAAAATGTAAAAAAGCTGAAACTGCCCCAGCTAAAGCTTTCCGACATGAAAATCCAGAAAAGGCTGCTTCTTGGATTTTTAATCGGAGCCGTCTTTATCGCCTTATGCGGCGGCTTAGGCGTCTGGGGAATTTTAAGCAACAGCGGTTCGTTGAACTCTTCCGCTATTGTTTTAATTCTGATCACGATCATAGGAATTCTTTCTTTAATATCCATATATTTCTCGATTATAAAAACCATTAGCAAGCCAATTGAAGAGCTGATCGAGGCGGCTACACAGTTCGCTGAGGGCAATCTGGATGTTAACATTACCTTCCGGTCCAAAAATGAAGTGGGTCAGCTTGCCGACGCTTTCCGCTTTGCTATGCAAAGCCTGCGTGTCGCGATTAATGAAATAACGAAAAAGCTTGTAAAAATTGCAGAAGGTGATCTTTCCTTAAAGCCGCTAAAGGGTTATGCGGGCGATTATTCTCCGATTGCAACAGCGGTAAATACAATCTTAGATTCATTAAATGGGACATTTAAAAATATTCTAACCTCTTCCGAACAGATCAGCAACGGCTCAAGCCAGGTAGCCAGCGGAGCGCAGAACCTGGCACAGGGCGCCACGGAACAGGCCAGCGCCATCCAGGAACTTTCCGCAACCATATCCGACGTTTCCCAGCGGGTAAATGAGAACACCGAGCACGTCACCGAGGCAACGTCTTACATAGAGGAAACCACAAAGCAGGTTCAGCACAGCAACCAGCAAATGCAGCAAATGCTCGAAGCGATGAATAATATCAATATCTCTTCCAATGAAATCAGCAAAATCATCAAGGTCATTGATAATATCGCATTCCAAACCAACATTTTGGCTTTGAACGCCGCTGTGGAAGCCGCCAGAGCCGGAGCGGCGGGGAAAGGCTTCTCCGTTGTTGCGGATGAGGTCCGCAATCTGGCCAGCAAATCCGCTGACGCAGCGAAACAGACAACCCAGTTAATTGAAAATTCCATTGAAAAGGTTTCGGATGGAACACAGATTGCCGACAGCACCGCGCAAGCACTTAACATGGCAGCCGAGCAAATGGCGAATGTGCAGGACACCATCCGGAAAATAGAAGAGGCCTCCACCGCGCAGGCAACAGCCATATCGGAAATAACCAAGGGAATCGACCAGGTTTCCGCAGTCGTCCAGCCCAACTCCGCAACAGCGGAGGAACGCGCGGCCGCAAGCGAGGAGCTGTCCGCACAGGCAAAAATGTTAAGGTCCGAAGCAGAAAAAGTAAAACTTCGCGCCTAAATTGCAAACACCCCGTGGAAATCACGGGGTGTTTTTTTTAATATAAAAATTCGTAGTAGAAAGCCCGTGCAGGAACCCTTTCCAATCTAAGAAGGTTCTTGTATGGGCTTGTCATTTATGGTATCAGACGGAATCCTTTGCATATTTTTCTATTGCGCGGGGAATATCCCCCTCGATCAGTTTGCATAGGTTGTTAACGATACGCTTCGGGTCTTCCTGCATATCGTCCAAAATCCATTGCGCCAAAATGCCAATAAAAGCGTAAGAATAAAAATTCGCCATGAAATCTTTCTCCTGGTCGGAAACATTCTTCCCGTCGGCAACTTCATTAATGACCCCCATCATTAAGTCATATGTAACCTCGTGCAGAAAATGGTCCAGATGTTCGCGCCCAATCGAATGAAACGTATTCTTGCAAAATGCTTTATTGGCCATAACATACTGAAATATCATCAAAAAGCCCTGCGGCCACGTGCTGTAAGTTCGAAAACCGGCAATTCCGTCAATCGCTTCCGTACGATAAATCCAACCCAAAAGGTCGTAAATATCCTGAAAATGATAATAAAACGTCTGGCGGTTTACCCCGCATTCCGTAACCACATCGACGACGGTTATTTTATCAAGCGGCGTTTTCTCCATCAGTTTTTTCAGGGAAGCCGCCAATGCTCTTTTTGTCACCGAAGACATAGTAAAGCCCCTCGCTACGAAAATGGATATATCGTTTATTTGTATGTATTATGGTAACACAGTTATGATACTTTTACAACAGAGCGCGAAGCCTTCGATTCGGTTTTATTTTGTCGTTTCGGCTTCCACCAAACGCTTGCCGCAGTAAATTTCACGCAGACGGGGTTTTTCAATTTTTCCGGATGGATTTCTCGGCACGTGCGCAAAAATTATCCTGCGCGGCCTTTTATAGCGCGGGAGGTCCATACAAAAC
>JAAYWU010000202.1 GCA_012516295.1 Clostridiales bacterium
CCGGTACACTACCGCGACCGGCGCACAACGGGGATGCTGGACGCCGTCTGCAAAAAGATCAGCGCCGAGCGTTTGTATCAGCTTACAGGAAATCAATTGATGGAAATCAATACCGTCTTTCAACTCTGTTCCATTGCTCAAAACAGGCCGGAGCTTCTGCAAAGTGCGGAAACGGTACTTCTGATGCCGGATTTGTTCAATTTCCTGCTGACAGGCAAAAAATACGCTGAATGTTCCATCGCTTCCACCACGCAGCTCATGGACCCCGTCCATAAACAATGGAATCCGTCGTTGATTGAGCAGTTGGGGCTCCGAACTTCTTTATTCCCCCCTATCGTAAAATCCGGTACAGTCGTGGGAACTTTTACGGGGGAACTCTGCCGGGAACTGGAAACGGAACCGAAAACCGTAATTTCCGTGGCTTCCCACGACACCGCGAGCGCCGTCGCCGCCATTCCCGCCGAAACAGCGGACTTTATTTTTATTTCCTGCGGCACCTGGTCCCTGTTCGGAACCGAATTACAAGCTCCCATTATTAATGAAAAATCGCGTCTTTTCAACTTGACAAATGAGTCCGGCTATGGCGGAACAACCACTTTCCTGAAAAACATCACCGGGTTATGGCTGATTCAGGAAACCCGCCGCCAATTTATACGTTCGGGCAAAACATATTCCTACGCCGATATGGAACAAATGGCGAAAGCGAGCCAGCCGTTTGCCTGCCTGATTGACCCGGATGCGCCGACCTTTGTGCCGCCGGGCGATATTCCCGGCAGAATCCGGGATTTCTGCAAACGGACAGGACAGTATGTCCCCCGTACCGACGGGGAAATCGTGCGCTGTATTTACGAAAGTATCGCTATGAAGTATCAGTATACCTTGGAACAGATAGAGGGCTGCACGGGCAAAGCGTATCCCTGCATCTACATGGCGGGCGGCGGCACGAAAGACCGGTTCCTTTGCCAGATGACCGCCAGCGCCGCCAACCGGAAAGTAATCGCAGGCCCTGCGGAGGCAACCGCTTTGGGAAACGCGGCGGTTCAACTGATCGCCCTGGGATGCATACCCAATCTTTCCCAAGCAAGAAGGATTGTCCGGAACTCGTTTGAACCGGACATCTACCTTCCTGAAAATCACAATTTATGGAAACAGAACTTTGAAAAATTCAGGCAGTTGCTTGAATCGGAATAATCAGCAAACTTCGATCGGATGAAATGAAAAGCAAATAAAGAATATAGGAGGAAAAGCAATATGAATTATCCAAAAATCGGAATCCGGCCGATTATCGACGGCCGCTGGGGCGGAATCCGTGAAGGTCTGGAAGACCAGACCATGGGCATGGCAAACGCCGCAAAGGCTTTAATTGAAGAGAACATAACCTATGCCGACGGCACCCCGGCGCAATGCGTCGTCTCCCCCTGCACCATCGGCGGAGGTGCGGAAGCCGCCCGGTGCGCCGAGTATTTCTCCGGGCAGAACGTGTGCGCAACCCTGAGCGTAACGCCCTGCTGGTGCTACGGAAGCGAAACGATGGATTTAGACCCGCTCACAATCAAAGCTGTATGGGGTTTCAACGGGACAGAGCGCCCCGGCGCGGTGTATCTGGCCGCGGCCATGGCGGCTCACGCGCAGCGCGGACTTCCGGCCTTCTCCATTTACGGTCGGGATGTACAGGATATGGACGACCGGTCGATTCCCGACGACGTTGCCGAAAAAATCCTTCGTTTTGCTCGCTGCGCCGTTACCGTCGGGCAGATGCGCAATAAAGCGTATGTCGGACTGGGCGCGGTAGCCATGGGAATCGCCGGGTCTTACTGCGATGCGGAGTTTTTCCAGAAATACCTTGGTATCCGCGCGGAATGGGTGGATATGACGGAAATCCTGAGAAGAATTCATCTCGGCATTTACGACCATAAAGAATATGAAAAAGCGTTAGCCTGGACAAAGGCAAACTGCAAGGAAGGCGCGGACAACAACGCCCATCCAAGTACCAGAGAACAGAAGGAAAAAGAGTGGGAATTTGTTGTAAAGATGACGTTAGTCTGCCGCGATATCATGCTCGGCAACGAAAAGCTCAACGAGATCGGAAGGCACGAGGAAGCCCTTGGCCGCAATGCCATCCTCGGCGGCTTCCAGGGGCAGCGGATGGGGACGGACTGGCGTCCGAACGGCGACTTTACGGAAGCAATCCTCAATTCGAGCTTTGACTGGAACGGTAAACGCCAGCCGATTACGCTGGCTACGGAAAATGACGGGCTAAACGGCACCGCTATGCTATTCGGAAAGCTGCTGACCGGAACCGCCTGCGTGTTTGCGGACGTGAGAACCTATTGGAGCCCCGAAGCGGTAAAACGCGTAACGGGCAAAAGTCCGACCGGCATGGCTGCAAACGGATTCATGCATCTAATTAATTCCGGAGCAGCCGCGCTCGACGGTACCGGCGCCTGCAAAAATGAGCAGGGCAAGGGCGTTATGAAAAAATGGTGGGATATTACCGATGAGGATATCCGGGCTATGACGGAAGCGACCGATTGGTGCCCGGCAAACCTCGGTTACTTCCGGGGAGGCGGATTCTCGTCGCACTTTAAAACACAGGCGGAAATGACCATCACCTTAATCCGTGTGAATATTATCGACGGCCTTGGCCCGGTGCTTCAGCTTGCCGAAGGCTACACCGTCGTCCTTCCGGACGAGATTCACAACAAGCTCGACAGCCGCACCGACCCGACATGGCCAACAACCTGGTTTGTTCCCAGGTTGACCGGGAAGGGCGCCTTCCGGGATGTTTATTCCGTAATGGCGAACTGGGGAGCCAACCATGGCGCTTTCGCCTATGGGCATATCGGAAAGGATTTAATCACCCTTGCGAGTATGCTGCGAATCCCCGTTTCCCTGCATAATGTTCCCGATGAAGATATTTACCGCCCCCATTCCTGGTCCGCATTCGGAACAAAGGACCTGGAAGACGCGGATTTCAGGGCGTGCGCCGCTTACGGCCCGCTTTATAAATGATTGCTCCACTCCTAATTAATACAGAAAACCGCTGTCGCACCGATTGTGCTGACAGCGGTTTTCCTTTCCATCCAAGAAAAGCTTAATGGATATATTCGTTTCCAACTAATATATTGGACAAAACGTCCGTCGGTATTATAAACTCAGGTGTCCCCATATATCCGGGCGCTACATCAAATTGATTAAACACGATGACAAGCTTTCCATCTTTATTAATATAAAAGCTCTGGTCTTTCTTAATCCGGTGAAACAGTTCGCTTGGGTCGATTTCCTTATCGTCCAGCCAGTACACGACATTTGGGTCTTTCTTCATTTGCTCTCTCATCTGCTTTTTAATGTTATCGCTGATGACCTGAATATATTGGTCGTCTTTAAAAAGGCTTGGAAGTGTTAGTAAAACCTGATTTTTCTTATCAATGGTATCGTATTGCACTCTCTCATAGGAATCCGCCTGAACCTCCAAAACCGAACGGCCTACCGACAGGATGGTATCGTTATCCGTCTTTACTTCGTAGCTGCTGTATACTCCTTTATGGCCGGCGCCCGCCTTTTTCATCTCCTGCATTTCCGCCATGAATTTCTCATACAGCTTTTTATTTTCCTGAAGGTATTTTTCGTTGATACTGTTCTCAAGATTTTTGTCCTTCAGTCCCTGAATCCGGGGTACTTTGATTTCCGCTTCATAATCTTTATCCTTGACCATATATTCCCGGAACGTTAGCACCTTCACCAGGTTTCCGACCACCGGAACCTCCGCCATAGACTTTGCAAAAGCCGGGCTTGAATTGATTTCCGCTACAAACACGCCGAAAACAATCGCGATCGACGCGGCAATCGCGCCAAGTTTCCGGAAAGCCTTCTTATTGGGGATGGAATACACGCCATTTTCCCTTAATGTCTTACGTACTAAAAAATCCAGTTCCTGGGGAATCGGCGTATTCATATATTCTTTTTTCAGTTGATCCAGTTTTTGATCATGCATTGTTAATCCTCCTTCACATCACTCATCGTTATACGCAGTTTTTGGAGCGCCTTATACAATCTGGTTTTGACGGTATTTACATTTTCGTTCAGCACTTCGGCAACCTCTTCGATTTTCAAATCTTCAAAATACCGCAAAATCACAACGCTCCGATAGTTTACGGGTAACTCATCCAGCGCTTTTTGTAAGTCAAAATTCTGGTACTCATCATATTCCCCTGAATCCTGACCGGCCAGCATGTCTTCATCGGACGGAACCGTTTTGTTCCGTTTCCTCAGAAAATCCAAAGCAGTATTCACTTCAATCCGATAGAACCATGTTTTAATGTAATCCGGTTCTTTCAGCGATTTTTTGGAGGAAAACGCCTTGGTTATAGACTCTTGAACAACATCCTGTGCGTCGTATGAATTTTTTACTATACTATAAGCCAACCGGTAATGGCTATCCTGATATTTCATTACATAGTCCGCAATTTGCATTTCAATTGTTTTCTTTCCCATTCGTACGAACCGCTCCCTCCTGTTGTTTTTGATACGTATCAACTTGTCTACATCTATTAGACGTTGCAGGTCGGTAAATAGTTTGCGAAAATTAAAAAAAATTTCGATATTTATTAAAACAGTAAAAAACCTGCATAGCGGATTTGCTCGCGCCATGCAGGCTTATTCTTCCAAATTATTTTTATTCTTATCCGTCATAATCAATCCGTATTTCCGCCGGCAGTGCAGCAGCTTTCGCGGACGACCAAAGCAGTCGGGATAACAATTTTTTTTGGCACCGTGCGTTGCATGTTGATTTTTTCCCGAATAAGGGTGACAGCCGTTTCGCCCATCAGATCGACATGCGTTTTGACGGTCGTAAGGGGTGGAAGCATAAACTGCGCGGTGGGAATATCGTTGAAACCCACAACGCTGATATCTTCCGGAATCCGCAAAGAGTTTTCGTAAATGGCTTTATAGCAGCCCACGGCAACCGAATCATTAATCGCAAAAACCGCGGTTACCCCTTTGTTTTTTTGCAGCAGCTCGGTCATCATGTGATAGCCGTCCTTCGGCGTGTAGCCCCCCGCCATCACAAAATCCTCGGAAAAGCAATCGTGTTTCCGCATAAAAAGCTCATATTCCCTTTCACGGAAATCGACGGCTTCCTCCCCGGGCAGGTTCCCGCCCAGAAACGCAATTTTCCGGTGCCCAAGGTCGTAAAGATAATTCATGACTTTGCGGGCGCCCTTTTCAAGGTTGATCACAACGGAGTCAAAAGAATCTTCGTCCGGCGAGCAATCGGCGAAAACGACCGGCTTATTGGCTTGCCGAATCATCTCCACTTCATTTTTATGAAATGTTCCGAGCGCAATAATACCGTCAATTCCTTTTAACTTCTCCAGATTTTGGGAAAGTGAAAGGTGTACGACGCTTTCTTTGTTATCCTGTATCTTCTTTTCAATTGCAACACGGGCTGATAAATAATAAATATCCTCCAATTCCTCCTCCAGGGAGTAGGAATAAATCAATCCGATTTTCTGTTTTCTCTTTCTTTTATGCTGAGTGGGGGTATATTCCAGTTCCTGTGCCGCTTCGAAAATGCGTTTTCTGGTATCATCCGCCACATTGATGGTTTCGTCATAATTCAGCACCCTTGAAACGGTTCCAATAGAAACGCCGGCCCGTTCAGCGACATCTTTTATTAAAGCCATAAGTTACTCTCTGCCTCCATTTTGGCCCAATACGTTTACCTTCCGCCTTATTCTATTTAAAAACGGCAACTTGGTTTCCACAATCAATACTGCCGCAATAATCATCAAACATCCGAGAACCGTTCGAAAGGTCAGCGCTTCTCCTAAAAACAACACAGAAGCCAGCGACCCGAAAACAGACTCGCTGGATAATATTATCGCAGCCCTCGTAGAGGTTGTCAATGTTTGGGATACATTTTGTAGCAGGAACGCCACGCCGGTGCTGAGCACCCCAAGATAAAGGAGGGAAAGTATGCCGTTGACGCCAATCGAACTCTGTCCACCCGGGAAAAGGAGCATCATCGGAACCGAAAAAACGCACGCAAAAGCAAACTGTATAATTGTGAGTAAAACTGCATCGCATGTTTGCACAAAAATGCCAACGCAATAAATATGGAAGGCAAAACAAAGCGCGCAAAACAGCGTCAGCACATCCCCTATGTTAACGGTAAACGCGCCGTTAAGCATCAGCACGCCCGCGCCCGCGGCGGCGAGAAATCCTCCTGCAATCCCATAGACATCGATTTTTTCACGAAAAAAAGCCAAACCGATAAACGGCACCATTACGACATTGATTGCTGTTAAAAAAGCGTTTTTTGACGCAGTAGTGTACTGCAAGCCCATGGTTTGCAAAGTAAACGCCCCACAAAGAAAGAATCCCAACAGCAAACCGGACAGCAAAACCCTTGAATTCATTTTTTTGAAATGCTTGTGGTATATTGCGGAAAGCAGAAGCGTGCCGATGAAAAAACGAATTCCGGTAATTTGGTAAGGCGTAAGGTTCGTTTCCAAGGCCGCTTTCGAGGCGGCAAATCCACCACCCCAAATCATCGCGGTTACAAGCAAACCGAGTTCTCCTTTATATTTCTTCAAATCAATTCATTCCAATCCGAAAAATCCCTTAAATAAAGCAGACAGACACTCGCCGTCCAAGCAAAAGCCGGATCGCAGTTTCCGCGGCCTGTAAGCGGGTCAAAATTTTCAGCCATGCCACCCTTTTCAATGGCCGACAAAAATCGCTGTTCATACGTTTTCGCCAAATCAAGCCTGCCAAGCTGCTTAAGCGCATCGGTAACAAGATACATAACCGGTGCCCAAACCGGCCCTAACCAGTACCCGTCCTGCCGGTAATATGGGCTGGATACTTCCTCCGTCGCAAGGCCATATGGCATCAAGAAGCGATTTTCGAGCGAATCCAGCAGCTTCTCTATTGCTGTGCCGGGCAGCCTGTTTCCGAGGATAACGGGGAGGCACAAAAGCAGACTGCTTCGGCACTCGAAAGGTTTCCCCTGCACTCTTGCAAAAAAGCCGTCGCTGTCGCTGAGCCTTTCCAGAAGCATTCCGGTCCATTGCTTTGCCCGCTCCTGCCACTCGCCGGCGGCTTTTCTGTCCCCGAGCTCCTCCGCCATCGAAGCGAGCGAATTCGCCTGCCGGATCAAATGGGCGGTAAGGTCCGGCGCCTCCAAAGGCACTCCCTTTCCAAAGACAGAGGCATTATCCCATCCGGAATCATTCCCGTGAGTATAAAAGAACAGGCCGTCCGCCTTTCGATATTCCATCCAGAATCGGGTATTGCGTTCGACGGTGCGATAGAGCTGTTCCACCACTTCGCCTTTTTTAAAGAACGGATTGATGGATTGCAGCTTTTCGCATGTCCATCCAAAAACAGGCGGCTTCACACAGCTATAAGAGGAAAACCGGTCGTTGACGAAGTCCGGGTAAGCACCGGACGCATCCTGGTGGTCCGCAAACAGCAGCAACTGGTCAAGCGCCAGTTCAGGGTAGCTGCCCGCCACCGCCAACGCGCAGAAGCAGTTGTCCCAGCTCCACGCGGTCGCCATAACATTCTTGGAGGAATACATGGCGGGGCGGGTCAGATTGCTTTCCGCGCCCGCCACGCAGGACCATGCGATATAGGCCGCAAGTTCCGCCATTTCTCCGCCGCCCAGTACATTCATACCGCTGAGCCAACGGGCATACGACCGATCGATTTCCTGCCTGGCCTGCCGGTAATCCGTGCGCGGACTGTGTCCGCACACTACCCGGTACCCGGTAATCGCCAGTTCAAAATAGTTCCCCGAAGGGGTGATTTCAAAAACAGGTGATCTACCATCCCCCTGCTTCTTTACAAAAATCGTGCCGCCCACACAGTCGAACCGATATTTATAATCCTTCTTATAGGAG
>JAAYWU010000203.1 GCA_012516295.1 Clostridiales bacterium
CCGCGGACGAAGCGGCAATCAAGGTCTTTTCCGTAAACCTGCGCCAGCTTTTAATGCAGCCGCCGGTGAAGAACCGCGTCGTGATGGGGCTTGACCCCGGCTACCGGACGGGCTGTAAGGTGGCGGTGGTTGACCCGACGGGCCGCGTGCTGGATACGGGCGTGATTTACCCGACCCATTCCGAGAAAAAAGTGCAGGAAGCAAAGCAAATCCTCACCGAGATGATTGAAAAGCATAAGGTGGAGGTGATCGCCATCGGCAACGGAACAGCTTCCCGGGAAACCGAACTGTTCACCGCCAGCCTGTTAAAGGAGCTGCACGGCGGCGTTGCCTACATGGTCGTCAGCGAAGCGGGCGCTTCCGTTTACTCCGCGAGCAAGCTTGCCGCGCAGGAGTTCCCGGAATACGACGTCACCCTGCGCAGCGCGGTTTCGATTGCGCGCCGTTTGCAGGACCCGCTTGCCGAGCTGGTAAAAATCGACCCGAAGGCGATCGGCGTGGGGCAGTACCAGCATGATATGCCGAAAAAACAGCTCGACGAAGCGCTTGGCGGCGTGGTCGAGGACTGCGTAAACACGGTGGGCGTGGATTTAAATACCGCTTCGCCGTCCCTTTTGGAAAAAGTGGCGGGCATTTCCGCCGCGGTGTCAAAAAATATTGTCGCCTACCGCGAGGAAAACGGCGCCTTCCATTCGCGCGAGGAGCTGAAAAAAGTACCGAAGCTGGGCCCCAAGACCTTCGAGCAATGCGCGGGCTTCCTGCGCGTGAGCGAAAGCGAGAATATACTGGATAATACCGCCGTCCATCCGGAATCGTACGACGCGGCGAAAGCCCTGCTTTCCCTTTGCGACTACGATATGGACAGCGTAAAAAAGAATCATATTGGCGAGCTGAAAGAGCGCGTGATGAAAATCGGGGAGGAAACCGCCGCCCAGAAGCTGGGCATCGGCGTGCCGACGCTCCGGGATATTGTGACGGAGCTTCTGCGCCCCGGCCGCGACCCGCGCGACGAGCTGCCCGCCCCGATCCTTCGCACCGACGTGCTGAGCATGGAGGATTTGAAACCCGGCATGGAGCTGAACGGAACGGTGCGCAACGTCATTGATTTCGGCGCGTTTGTCGATATCGGCGTGCATCAGGACGGCCTTGTGCATATCTCGCAGATCTGCGACAGATTCATTAAGCATCCGGGTGAGGTGCTGAAGGTCGGCGATGTGGTTAAGGTGCGCGTGCTTTCCGTGGACATGGCGAAAAAGCGCATTGCCCTTACCATGAAACCGGACGTTCAAAAAGCCTGACCGCTTTTCATATTTGCTCCGAAGCGGAGCACCAAATAAGGAATAAGAAATAAAAGAGGGAAAAAATCATGAAGCTTGGCATCGTAGGCTTGCCGAACGTAGGCAAGAGTACCCTTTTCAACGCAATTACCAACGCGGGCGCGCAGTCTGCAAATTATCCGTTCTGTACCATTGAGCCGAACGTGGGCGTGGTGGCGGTTCCGGACAAACGGCTGGACAAGCTTGCGGAGATGTACAACCCGGAAAAATATACGCCCGCAACGATTGAATTTATGGACATTGCCG
>JAAYWU010000204.1 GCA_012516295.1 Clostridiales bacterium
CCGGTACACGCTGCGCGTTTACGGTTATCCCGAAGGAATTGGTTTTCACCGGGGTTTCTCTGAACAAGCTCTGGGGCCGGCGCCAGTCCAGAAAGATGAACGGCGTTTCCTATGTGATTCAGCGCGGCGCCGAAGCCGTCTATTCTGAGGAAGGAAGACGCGAAGTAAAAGAAAATATCGCATATTACCTCAACAACGCAAAGATCATTAAAGAGGGTTTGGTGAAGGCCGGCTTTAAAGCTTTCGGAGGCGTGAATTCACCCTATGTCTGGATGAAAACGCCGAACGGATTAACTTCCTGGGAATTCTTTGACCTGCTGCTGGAAAAGGCCGGCGTTGTCGGCACGCCCGGTTCCGGTTTTGGCATCAGCGGGGAGGGATATTTCCGCCTGACCGCATTTAACACGAAGGAAAACACAGAAAAGGCGATTGAAAGAATAACCCGTTCTTTTAAAGCTTAATGGGGTAGGGCTTCGGTTTTGAATGCGCTGATTTGTCGTTTGTTTTATTTACATAGATAAGCTGTTGAATAATAAGAATGGTTGGTGATTGAATGAGAGCATTGCTGATGCTTGAAAATGGAATGACCTTTGAGGGGACAGGTTTTGGTGACGAACACGACGTGCTGTGCGAAGTAGTCTTTAACAGCGCGATGTGCGGGTACACCGAGCTGTTAACGGATCCTTCCTATGCGGGGCAGGGCGTTGTCATGACCTATCCCCTGATTGGAAATTACGGTGTTTGCTATGATGACGCGGAGTCCACGAAGCCTTGGCTCCGTGCATTCATCGTTCATTCCATTTCCGGTGCGGCGAGCAATTTCCGCTGCGATGTGGATTTGAATACGTTTTTGAAGCAGAACGGGATTCCCGGCATTCAGGGGCTGGACACAAGGGCAATTACAAAAATCCTTCGCGAAAGCGGTACCATGCGCGGCATGATCGCTTTCGGGGATTCCTTTGATATTCCCACAATGAAAAAGAAATTGGATGCATTCGTCCTGAAATCCTGCGTTCCCGTTGTAAGCAGCAGGGAATCCAAGGTTTACGGCGACGGCCCGGTTAAAATCGCACTTGCGGACTATGGGGTGAAAAGCAATATTATCCGTTCGCTCGTCAAAAGGGGATGCACGGTAAAATGCTTTCCATACGACGCCTCTTTTGAGGACTTGATGTCCTTTTCTCCCGACGGTGTTATGCTTTCCAACGGACCGGGGGACCCCAAAGAATGCGTGAAAGCAATTTCCGAATTGAAAAAACTGTACTCATATGGCATTCCTACCTTTGCAATTTGCTTAGGTCATCAGTTAATGGCTCTTTCTCAGGGCTTTGACACCTATAAATTAAAATATGGCCATAGAGGTATTAACCACCCGGTTAAAGATTTAACAACGAACCGCGTGTATATTACTTCTCAGAACCACGGCTTTGTGGTCAATGGCGAAACAATTAATCCTTCAGTAGCCGACATCCGTTTTATCAGCATGAACGACGGCAGCATTGAGGGATTAACTTATAAAAACGGGAAAGTTTTCTCTGTGCAGTTCCATCCGGAGGCTTCCCCGGGCCCGCTTGACTCAGGCTTTCTTTTCGATGAGTTTATGAAGTTAATAGGAGGAAGCCGCATATGAAGAGAAAAGATATTAAAAAAGTAATTATCATCGGTTCCGGCCCGATTATTATTGGACAGGCAGCTGAGTTCGACTATGCAGGAACGCAGGCATGCCGCGCAATCCGGGAAGAGGGCGTGGAGGTTATCCTGATCAATTCCAATCCCGCCACGATTATGACCGACAAGCAGATTGCCGATAAGGTTTATATTGAACCGTTAACGGTGGAAACGATCAAAAAGGTTATCCTAAAGGAAAATCCGGACAGCATCCTGCCGACCCTCGGCGGCCAAAACGCGCTGAACCTTGCCGTGGAGCTGGAAGAATCCGGGTTCCTGAAAGAAAATAATGTGAAAATGATCGGCACAAACGCAGACACCATCCGCATGGCAGAGGACCGTGAGCTTTTCAAAGAGGCCATGGAGCGAAGCAACCAGC
>JAAYWU010000205.1 GCA_012516295.1 Clostridiales bacterium
CGGTATCCCCTTGAAAAACAGCTTGAAATTGCCAAACTGGGCAGGAGGGAATTCACATGATATACGTAAACGGAGCCGCCGTATCCCCGGAAGCTTTCCAAACGGAATATCCGGAAGGAAGCGTGGAGCAAATCGTGCTCGGCAAACTTGCCGAAAGCGGCGCGCGTTTCTCCTACCCCACGATGAACCACCTGAAATTCGAGTTGCGCCTGCGCAAGGAAATTGTTGCCGCTTCCTACGCGCTGAACCGGAGCGGCCTGAGGTTCGCGGTTTTCCGCGAAAGTCGCTGTAACCCGGCCTATTGGAACAGGGCCCGGGACGGCGGCTTCGTGCTGAAGGACGGCGTAAAGCCTTCCGATGCCGTCGCGGACATCTTTCGCCATGGCTCAAAATACGGAACCGAATGTGCTACTGCTATGATGATTGTATACTATGGCGCACTGTTAAATACCTACGGCGAAGCAATTTTCAACAAAACCTTCCAGAAAATCGAGCTGATGAACTGGCACCGTATTCATAAGCTGCTGTGGGAGGTCGGCAATATTCGCAGGCGCGAAGTATACCTGCCGGGCGACCGCCGGTATTTCGACAACCCCGACGTGGACCCGCTCACCCCGGAATGGCAGGGGGAAAATGCCATCCAGCTGGGCAACGGCATGTTTTACGGGCATGGCGTCGGGATTCAAAAGCCGGAAACAATTATCCAGGCGCTTAATCAGCACCGGATGGAGAACGCGGACGAATCCGCTGTATTGCTGGACGCCGCCGGGCGGTCGGATTTCAACAAGCTGGCAAACATTTCTCTGCGGGGGAGCACCTGATTGAATAGCATGGTTTCCTGTTTGACAAAACAGGAAAGCCATGCTATGATATGAAAAATGAGCCATGAAGGCTTTTTAAAGGAATTTATTTCACATGTGAAATTTGGATGAACTCAAAAGGGCACTACAGAAGTAGTTTCTTTTGGGTTATTTTTTTGCGGTGAAAGGAAGATGAAAATGCATATTCCGGACAATTATCTTAGCCCGGCTACCTGCGCGGTTATGGGCGCGGCCATGCTGCCCGCATGGACAGTCTCCGTAAACAAACTGAAAAAAGAAGTATCGCGTGCAAAGATGCCCCTACTCGGCATCGGTGCTTCGTTCTCATTTTTGATGATGATGTTTAACGTTCCCCTTCCGGGCGGGACAACCGGACACGCCGTCGGCGGAACGCTGCTGGCAATTCTTTTGGGGCCGTATGCGGCGTGTATTTCCGTTTCGGTTGCGCTGCTGATTCAGGCGCTGTTTTTCGGTGACGGAGGGCTTTTGTCCTTCGGCGCAAACTGCTTCAACATGGCGTTTGTCCTCCCCTTTGTCGGTTATTTTCTCTACAAATTCATCAAGGATCACACAAGCGGTGAAAAGGGAGAATACATCGGCATTATTATAGGTTCCTACGCCGGACTCAACGCGGCCGCCCTGTGCACGGCAATTGAATTCGGCATTCAGCCCCTTCTTTTTAAAAACGCGGCGGGACAGGCGCTTTACTGCCCGTATCCCCTGTCCGTATCCATCCCCGCTATGATGATCCCCCACCTTGTGGTTGCCGGGATCGTGGAAGCGCTGTTTACGGTTGCAATATTAACTTTTATAAAAAAGGTATCCCCGGTAACCATATATGACGGAAAGGAAGAAAAAAACA
>JAAYWU010000206.1 GCA_012516295.1 Clostridiales bacterium
ATGGTATATGCTTTTGTAACCCAGGAAGGTTCCAAAAGCTCCCATTCCGCTATTTTGGCCCGCACAATGGGCATCCCCGCGGTAGTAGGCCTTGCGGACCAGTTCACCGAGCTTTCCGACGGGGAAGAAATTATTGTGGACGGTATTACGGGCGATGTTATCCTTGCGCCGGATGAAGCAACACGGGCGGATTACCGCGCAAAGCAGGAGGAGTTTAACAAGCACCAGCAGGAGCTGAGGCTTTTAAAGGGCACGAAGGCGATTACCAAAAACGGCGTGGAAATGGAAATCAACGCCAATATCGGCCATCCGGAAGACGTTGATTTGGTGCTGGAAAATGACGCCGACGGCATTGGCCTGTTCCGCAGCGAGTTTCTGTATATGGAGAGCAACCAGTTCCCGAGCGAGGAAGAGCAGTTCACCGCCTATAAAACGGTTTTGGAGCGTATGGACGGCAAACGCGTCATTATCCGCACGCTGGATCTGGGTGCGGATAAACAGGTGCCCTACCTCAACCTTCCGCATGAAGAAAATCCGGCGCTGGGCCTGCGGGCGATCCGGATTTGCCTGGACCGTCAGGAATTATTCCTTACACAGCTAAGGGCTTTAATCCGCGCTTCGGCGTACGGGAAACTGGCGATTATGTTCCCGATGATTATTTCGGTGGATGAAGTGCGGCAGATTAAAGGCTTGGTCGAAAAGGTAAAAAATGACCTGACAAAAGAAAAAATCCCATTTGATCCCCATTTTGAAATCGGGATCATGATCGAAACCCCGGCGTCGGTGATGCTGAGCGACGAGCTTGCGAAGGAAGTGGATTTCTTCAGCATCGGCACCAATGACTTAACGCAGTACACACTAGCGGTAGACCGCATGAACCACAGTATCTCAAAGCTGTTTGATTCCAGGCATCCGGCCGTTTTGCGTATGATTGAAATGACTGCGCAGAGCGCAAAAAAGGCGGGCATTTGGGTCGGAATCTGCGGAGAGTCCGCGGCGGACACAAGCTTAACCGAATTTTATGTAAGAATCGGTGTCCGTGAGCTTTCGGTAACGCCTTCCGCGGTATTGGAGCTTCGCAGGGCCGTTCAGCAGATTGACATAAAATAAATTGCTTAGCCGGCTGTCTTCTGTAAGGAAGGCAGCCGTTAATCATTTGCAGGGGGTTCGTGGCGGAACTTTGTTAAATTTTTTCCAATGCACAAGGCAACAAGGCAATTGAAATTGATTTTTGTGAAAAATATTCATTGAATCTTTATTCATCGTTTTAAATATGCAGGAACATTTTTCATAAATTCATTTTTTAAAATTATTTCGCATTTTTTCTGTCGCGCCTTTTTGAACGAAAAACTAGTGAATTGCAATAATTTTTCAAAAAATGTTTGTTGAAATATGGGATTGCAAATTTTGTATCGGATTTATAAGAATGCAATGGAAAATTTTTGTTATGCAAAAAAATTGTCAAAAGGCAGAACAAATTACTAATTCGGCTTGAACTTTGAATTTAAAATTGATATAATATTGCAATAGTGCATGTTTGAAGGACACACTCAACGAGTGTGTCCTATATAGCGTTTGCGGGGATTTTAGCGCGTTAAACCGTTACCGCATTGGTGTTTTCAATGCCTGATTTTCAGCGCGTCAGGCTGCTTTATTTATCGATCGGCGGTTTAACGGGTTGGTACCCCGGTATCCAATTTAAGGAGTGGCTAAAGTGATAAAATATGTGATAAAGCGCGTGGGCTACGCACTTTTAACAATTTTCCTCATTTCAATCATTACATTTACACTGATGAACATGATCCCCGGCGGGCCTTTTTTAAGTGAAAAGGCTGTGTCGCCCGAAACAACACAGGCGCTGAAGGTGAAGTACGGCTTGGACAAACCGCTTCCGGAGCAGTACATAACCTTTATGAACAATTTCATTCATGGCGATTTCGGTCTGTCCATCAAGCAGAAGGGACGAACCGCCAATGATATTATTTTTTCAACGTTCCCCGTTTCGGCAAGGCTTGCCGGCATGTCGGTTTTACTGGCGCTGACTCTGGGCGTGACGATGGGTTCTGTGGCGGCGCTGAACAGAGGGAAATGGGTCGACAGCTTGCTGATGTTGATTTCAACTCTGGGAATATCCGTGCCAAGCTTTGTTGTTGCTTCTTTACTGCTTATTACGTTTGGCGTCAA
>JAAYWU010000207.1 GCA_012516295.1 Clostridiales bacterium
CACGTGGTCCGCTGCTTTGACGACGACGATATTATCCATGTGGAGGGCAGCGTCGACCCGAAGCGCGACATTGAAACGATCAATCTGGAACTGATCCTGTCCGACTTGGAGGTGCTGGACCGCCGCATCGAGAAAACGCAGAAGATGATGAAGGCGGACAAGAAGTACCAGGCGGAATATGATTTCTTCCTCCGCGTAAAAGAGGCGCTGAACGCCGGAAAATCCGCGCGCAGCGTGGACTGTACCGAAGAGGAGGCAGAGCTTCTCGGCTCCGTTTCCCTTTTGACCAACAAGCCTGTGATTTACGCCGCGAATGTGAGCGAGGACGACTTCAAGGGCGGCATTGAAAAGAATCCGTATTTTAAAACGGTAAAGGAAATTGCCGACAGCGAGCACGCCGGCGTTCTGCCCATCTGCGCGCAGATTGAGGCGGAGATCAGCAGTATGGAAAAGGACGAAAAAGAGCTGTTCCTTTCGGACATGGGGCTGAAAGAGTCCGGGCTGGACCGCCTGATCAAGGCATGTTATGATTTGCTCGGCCTGATTTCGTACCTGACCGCCGGCCCCCAGGAGGTTCGCGCATGGACCATCAAAAAGGGCACGAAAGCGCCGCAGGCCGCCGGAAAAATCCATACGGATTTCGAGCGCGGCTTTATCCGCGCGGAAGTGGTTTCCTTCGACGACCTGATCGCCTGTGGAAGCATGACCGCCGCCAAGGAAAAAGGTTTGGTCCGCAGCGAAGGCAAGGAATACGTTATGAAGGACGGGGACGTTGTCCTGTTCCGGTTTAACGTATAATTACAGCGGGCGCGCCTTCGGTCCAACCCCCGCAAACTTGGAGGCAAACAGAAAATTTTTGGTCATTTATTAGGTAATGTTTCCGATTATTGGATTGAAATACAGGTAAAATTTATGTATAATATCCTTAGGAATACACAGGCTATATAAAATAGAAAAGACTGAAGGAGGAAAATGAGATGGAATTAAAAGGCAGCAAAACAGAAGCGAATCTGATGGCCGCGTTCGCAGGTGAATCACAGGCGAGAAACAAGTACACCTTCTACGCTTCCAAGGCCAAAAAAGAAGGCTACGAGCAAATTGCGGCGATTTTTGAAGAAACCGCCAACAACGAGAAGGAACACGCAAAGCTGTGGTTCAAATTACTGCAGGGCGGGGAAATCGGTCCTACGCTGAAGAACCTTGAGGATGGCGCTGCGGGTGAAAATTACGAGTGGACATCCATGTACAAGGAATTCGCCGATGTAGCCGAAGAGGAAGGCTTTACGGAAATCGCGAAGACCATGCGCCTGATCGCGGAAGTGGAAAAGTCCCACGAAGAACGTTACCGCAAGCTGATCCAGAATATGAAGGACGACATCGTATTCAAGGCCGGCGAGGAAACGGTTTGGGTTTGCCGCAACTGCGGTTACATCCATGTGGGCAAAAACGCTCCGGAGAAGTGCCCTGCCTGCAAGCATCCGCAGTCTTACTTTGAGCGCAAAGCGACCAACTATTAATTTTTTGAAGTCCGGCATAAAAAGGCCTTCCCGAAGCGATTCCGGGAGGGCCTTTGCTATCGAAAAAATCATTCTGTCTGTGCCAGTTCAAGCACTTTTTTTGCCAGTTTCTCGTCAACGACCAAAGTGTTGATATAGCCGCCGCGCACAGCCGCCAGCACGGCTTCCGCTTTAAACTCCGCCGCGCTGATGCCGATTGACCATTGCGCCGCACGCATTGCTTCAAGCGGCGCGCTGATTGCGAACCTGCCGTTTAAGGGGATTTCGTTTCCGTACCGGTCAATCGGATGGGCAAGAAGCTGCCCGACCGCCCCTTTCTCAATCAGCTCCAGCCGGTCCCGTTCGGTAAGGTAGCCGGCTTTGCGCAAAGTGGAGTTGGAATCGAGCGAATCGATTCCGGTCAGGATAATGTCGGTGTGCATCGCTTTTTTCAGCGTGGCGTTGATTTGCGGCTCCGCCACAAGGTAGGAATAGACCACTTCGCTTTCCACGTAAATCGGGGCATAAATATTGGAATAGGTTCCGCCCAGCTTTTTCGACATGCGAAGAGCCAGCTCCAAACCGTCCAGCTTGGGGTTGCCGGTGGCAAGGCAGCCCACCATCTGCACGACGTTTACATTGTAATAGTCCTTCGTTTCAATCAGGTCGCAGAGGATTTTCAAGGCGGAACCCCAGGTGATTCCAACGGTTGTGTTGTTTTCCATTATGGTGCTGAAAAGCTGGTTTGCCGCTTCGCAGCAGCGGCTCAATCCCCTTTCGTAATCGTAATTGCCGCTTACCACAACCGCTTCACGCAAGCCGAGGTTTACACGAAGGCTGTGGGAAAGGGCGGCGTCCTTGCGAATGGGGCTATGTACAATCACTTCTACCACGCCGCTTTCTTTGGCTTCATACAAAAGGCGGGAAACGGTGGGACGCGAGGTGCCTAAAATATCAGCAATGGCGCTTTGGTTCAAGTCCTGCTCATAGTACAGTTCCGAAACCCGGACCAATAAATCCATTTTTTTGTCCATTTCAATTTTTTGCTCCTTTTCGACGCGATTTCCTGGAATTTTATGTAAGAATTATAACACAAAGATTGAAATTTCGAAACAAGAAATTGAAAAAAGTTCAGAGTCCCTTTTGGGCACAAGCGGAACGGAAATCCGAATTTTAAAAAGTCTGGAGGTAGTTTCAATGCACGCGAGTTTAGAGAGAAGAAGAATCCGGAAGTATACGGGCGAAAAAGTCAGCGACGCGTTGGTCGAGGACCTTCTGCGGGCGGCGATGGCCGCTCCCTCCGGCGGGAATGAACAGCCGTGGGAGTTCATTGTTGTGCGGGATAAAGG
>JAAYWU010000208.1 GCA_012516295.1 Clostridiales bacterium
AATTCCGTAAGATCTGTGTTATTCTTTCCTTGAGTCATTGGGACCAACTCCTTTTTGAATGTCTTGACACCATTCATTTTAAAGGAGTCCCAATGGCTTTTCTATACCTTCTCGAAATTGCGAACTTTATTGTACTCTATCGTAAAAGAGCTAACTGACTTCAAAAATCAGTTAGCTCTTTTTGTTATTCGATAAGTTATTCTCGGATGCCGCAAAACACCATTTAATCTCTTTATTCTCAAGGCTTACCCGGTAGGAATTATTCCCACTCGATCGTGGCCGGGGGCTTACTCGTAATATCATAAACGACGCGGTTTACCTGTTTTACTTCGTTAATGATACGGCTGGAAACCTTCTCCAGTAAATCGTAAGGAATCCGCGCCCAATCCGCCGTCATAAAATCAGAGGTTGTTACACCGCGCAAAGCAATGGTGTTGCTGTAGGTTCTTCCATCCCCCATCACGCCCACGCTCTTTATGCCGGTCAGAACCGCAAAGTACTGGTTGATTTTCTTGTCCAATCCCGCCAGAGCGATTTCTTCGCGGAAAATCGCGTCGGCATCCTGCAGGATAGCAAGCTTTTCAGCGGTAATTTCGCCCATGATGCGAATACCAAGCCCCGGACCCGGGAAAGGCTGGCGCCAGACAAGATGTTCCGGAATACCCAACTCCAAACCAACCCTGCGCACTTCATCCTTGAATAAGCTCCGCAGCGGCTCCACCAGCCCGGTAAAACCGACGTCATCCGGCAGTCCGCCGACATTGTGGTGGCTTTTAATCACCGCGGCGTCGCCGGTTCCGCTCTCGACTACATCCGGGTAAATGGTTCCCTGGCAAAGGTAATCGACATGGCCGATCTTCTTTGCCTCCTCTTCAAACACACGGATGAACTCCTCGCCGATAATCTTGCGTTTTTGCTCCGGTTCGGTAACGCCTTTCAGTTTGGCTAAAAAGCGCTCCTGCGCATTTACACGAATCAGATTCATGTCAAACTGCTTGCGGAATACAGTCTCAACGTCGTCGCCCTCATTTTTGCGGAGCATGCCATGGTCCACAAAAATGCAGGTTAGGTTTTTGCCGATGGCCTTATGAACCAAAAGGGCCGCCACCGAAGAATCCACCCCGCCGGAAAGCGCGCAAAGCACCTTTTTGTCGCCAACGGTTTCCTTAATGTGCTGTATGGTCTCGGCGGCAAAAGACGCCATTTGCCAATCGCCCTTGCACCCGCAGATATTGTATAAAAAGTTCTTTAACATATCATTTCCGCGGCCGGTGTGCTCCACCTCCGGATGGAACTGCAAAGCATATAATTTCCTTGCGCCGTTCTCCATCGCAGCTACCGGGCACGCATCGCTCACCGCGGTAATCTGAAAGCCTTCGGGTGCTGCGGAAATATAGTCTGTATGGCTCATCCAGCAGACCGAATCCTTTTCAACATTCTGAAACAACGCGCCGTTTTCCAGGAAATTCACCGGAGTCTTTCCGTATTCGCGAACCTTGCTGCTGCTTACCTTGCCGCCAAGCAAATAAGACATTAACTGCGCGCCGTAACAGATACCTAAAACAGGAATACCCAGTTCAAAGACCTTTTTGTCACAAACGGGAGCATTTTCTGTATAAACGCTGTTCGGTCCGCCGGAAAAGATAATTCCTTTATACCCGGCTGAACGAATCTGTTCTGCATTCGTTTTATAGGATTTTATTTCACAATATACATTTAAGTCACGAACCCGGCGCGCAATCAGCTGGCTGTATTGCCCTCCAAAATCGATAATTAATATTGCTTCATTTTTCATCATATCGCTGCACTTCCATTCTTTGAACTGTTTTCCGTTCTCTTTATTCCACGGTCACCGATTTTGCCAGATTGCGCGGTTTATCAATGTCGCAGCCCTTCATGGACGCCCCATAATAGGCAAAAAGCTGTAATGGGACGTCCGCCAGTGAAGGCAGCATCATTTCGCATATTTCGGGGACATAAAGAGCATAATCGGCCACCTGTTCGATCTTTTTATTCTGTTCGGTTGTAAGGCCGAGCACAACCGCTCCGCGTGCCTTCACTTCCTTCATATTGCTGATCATCTTGTCAAAAAGCGCATCCTGTGTCGCTAAAGCTATCACGAGCGTGCCGTCTTCGACAAGCGATATGGTACCGTGCTTCAATTCCCCCGCCGCATAAGCCTCGGAATGAACATAGGAAATTTCCTTAAGCTTTAAAGAACCTTCCAAAGACATTGCATAATCCAGATTTCTGCCGATGAAGAACACATCTTTTGCATTAAAGAACTGGGATGCAAGGTACTGAATCTGTTCCTTATTCGCCAATATCTCTGAAATTTTATCCGGCAGGGATTGCATCTGCAAAACATAGGAGGAATATTCCTCTGCTGAAATGATGCCAAGTTTGTCCGCAAAATAAATGGCAAGCAGGTAAACGACCGCCAACTGTGTGCTGTAAGCCTTCGTCGTCGCGACCGCAATTTCGGGTCCGGCCCATGTGTAGATAACATCGTCCGATTCGTTCGCAATCGAACTTCCCACAACATTGACAATGGAAAGCGTTCTTGCGCCAAGATTTTTCGCCTCCCGAAGCGCCGCCAACGTGTCGGCGGTCTCGCCGGACTGGCTGATTACAAGCACCAGAACCTTATCATCCAGAATCGGCTGACGGTACCGGAACTCAGAGGCGACATCGACCTCCACCGGAATCCTTGCGAATTTCTCAAAAACATACTTGGCGATCATGCCTACATGGTACGCAGAACCGCACGCAACAATATAAATCTTTTTAAAGCTCTTGATCTGCTCCGCCGTTAAGTTGATATTGTCCAAGACGATTTTTCCGTCCTGGATTCTGGGGGAAATCGTGTCCCGTACAGCCTTTGGCTGCTCCATGATCTCCTTGGCCATAAAATGCTGATAACCGCCCTTTTCGGCAGCTGATACATCCCATTCAATATGGACAGGTTCTTTCGCAACAATTTCCTTATCTGTGTTATAAACCAGAACGGAATCGCGTTTCAGCACCGCAATTTCATTGTCGTTCAGACGGTAAATATCCCTGGTTTTATTCAGAATCGCAGGAATATCCGAAGCGATAAAGTTTTCGCCCTTTCCTAAGCCGACAATCAGCGGGCTGTCTTTCCGTACCGCGATAACCTGGTCCGGATCATCCGCGCAGATGATGCCAAGGGCATAGGAGCCTTCCACTTTGTGAATGACTTTGATGACAGCCTCAAGAATATCCCCTTTATAATAATATTCCAAAAGCTGTGCCACTACTTCCGTATCGGTTTCCGATACAAACACCTTACCTTTTTTCATCAGCAAGTCTTTTAAGGCAAGATAATTTTCAATAATTCCGTTATGAACGACAGCAAATTTTCCCGAGTCGCTCACCTGCGGATGGGAGTTTATGTCCGACGGTTTTCCGTGAGTAGCCCATCTGGTGTGGCCAATTCCCACGGTACCGGGAACATCCTTCCCCCCGTTAATCATCTCGCTTAAAACCTTGAGCCTGCCCTTTGCTTTAGCAACCTGAAGGGAGGTGCCATTATAAACAGCGACTCCGGCCGAATCATAGCCCCGGTATTCCAGCTTTTCCAAGCCGTTCAGCAAAAAGGGAGCAGCCTGATCTTCTCCGATGTATCCAACAATTCCGCACATTATTATACACCTTCTTCGATAAGTTAATTAACGAACGCCAGCAGAGAATGCTGGCGCTCTATTATATGGAGTTATCTGTAAATAATATTCTCGCGCGATGGACCGTTGGAGACGATCTTGATCGGGACTCCAATTGCTTTCTCCGCAAATTCAATGTATCTGCGTGTATTTTCCGGCAAATCTGCGTAATTCTTGATTCCGCGGATATCGCACTTCCAGCCGGGCAGCTTTTCGATAATCGGTTTGCAATGCTTTAACTGATTGGTGGGCGGGAAAGAATCAATCCGCTTGCCATTGAGCTCATAAGCGACGCAGACCGGAATTTCGTCCAAATAGCCAAGCACATCCAATACCGTAAAGGCAACGCAAGTTGCGCCCTGCGCCTGGCATCCGTAGCGGGAAGCAACCAGATCCAGCCATCCCATTCTGCGCGGACGGCCGGTTGTGGCTCCGAATTCACCGCCGTCGCCGCCCCTGCGGCGCAGTTCGTCGGCTTCCTCGCCGAATATTTCGCTGACGAATTCGCCCGCGCCGACCGCGCTGGAATACGCCTTCACGACGGCTATGATTTCCTTAATCTCATAAGGCGGCAGCCCCGCGCCGACCGCGCCGTAACCGGCCAGCGTGGAAGACGAGGTTACCATCGGATAAATACCGAAATCGGGGTCCTTTAACGCACCGAGCTGGCCTTCCAGAAGGATGTTCTTCCCTTCCTTCACCGCATTGTGAAGCAGCGTAAAAGTATCCGCCACATACGGTTCCAGCAATTTCTTGTATTCCATCAACTTATTGTAGACTTCGTCTACTGTGAGCTTCGGCTGATGGTATAAATGTTCATATAAGACATTTTTCAATGTAATGACCTGGTCGATTTTCTCTTTCAGCGCTTCCTCGTCATCATACAGTTCGCTGACCTGAAAACCAATCTTGGCAAACTTATCCGAATAAAAAGGAGCGATACCGGACTTTGTGGAACCAAAGGAACGGGAAGAAAGCCGCGCTTCTTCAAACGTATCCAACTGGATATGGTAAGGCATGACAAGCTGCACGCGATCCGAAATTACAACATTCGGTTTCGGTACCCCGCGTTCCTCAAGCGATTTCATCTCTTTGATAAAATTCTCCACGCTTAGTGCTACGCCGTTGCCGATAATATTGGTTATGTGGCTGTAAAAAACGCCTGACGGCAATTGATGCAGCGCAAATTTCCCATAATTGTTGATAATAGTGTGACCGGCATTGCTGCCTCCCTGAAACCGGACGACAATATCGGACTGGGCAGCTTCCACATCGGTGATTTTGCCCTTGCCTTCGTCGCCCCAGTTCGCACCAACAATTGCTTTAATCATAAAACCTTCACTCCGCCGTGCCGCAACGGATTTTGCAAAATAACTGCCCTGCGGCCATATTTAGGCAGTAATGTTAAAAACAACTTAATAATAATAACACAATTGCCAATAAAAGCAAAGCGGAATTAAAATAAAAATTCTTTCCTAATTCATTTGCCTTTTATAAATTTATTTCCGGCTTCTCCTCGGAAACGAAATCATACTTTTGCATAAGCGGGTTGACAACCTCGGCAATGAATTCCTCCGTTTGCTGCGGCGCCCTGCCTACATACTTTTCCGGACTTACAATTTTCTGAAGTTCCTCAAAGGTAACGCCAAACTCCGGGTCGGCTGCAATGCGGCTGAG
>JAAYWU010000209.1 GCA_012516295.1 Clostridiales bacterium
ACATAGGACTTCCCGTTTTCAGACGGAATCTCAAGGAAGCGGGAAAGAATTGACGGTACCTGTACCACGGCAAAATAGGAATCTTCTTCGCCTTTCAGTCGGACCGCAATATTCAGGCTTTTATTTGCCAAAAGGGGGAACGGGCGGCTGCGGTCAACGGCAAGCGGCGTTAAAACGGGGAACAGGACTTTGTCAAAATAATCGGAAATATACTGTTTCTGTTTTGCGTCCATTTCTTCCGGCGTTAAAAAGGTTATCCGCTTTCTTTTCATCGCCGGAACAATCGAGCGGTGCAAACAGGAATACTGCTTCTCTGTAAATGCATGTATTTTTTCAGAAAGCAAGGGGAGGAGCTGCTTCGGCGTAAGCCCGGAAGTGTCCTCGACGCGGTAATCGGAATTTACCTGTTCCTTCACCCCGGCGACCCTTACCATAAAAAATTCGTCTAAATTGGAAGCGGTTATGGATAAAAAGCGGATGCGTTCCATCAAGGGATTTCCGCGCTTAAAGGCTTCTTCCAGAACGCGCGCGTTAAAATCCATCCAGCTTAATTCCCGGTTGATAAACGGTATTTTTATTTTTTCGTTTTTTTCACTCATTTATTACCACGCCTTACGTTAAATTAGGGACGAGCGCACAGTCAGAACCGGTTTATAGCCGAAAACCTCCTGAAAGAACGGTGCGCATTGCTCGAACGCCCATTTTTCAAGATAACAATTTTCGTTGCTGTCCGCCGTAATTAAAAGCCTGTCGTTGTTCAATTTTACCCGGATGTCGCTCAGCTTCTGCTTCTGCGCCTTGTCGAGCGCGTTTGCAAGCCGGAAAATTGCCACAAGTTTGGAAACAATCAGCCGGTTTTTATCGCTCAGCCGAATAAATTCAATATCGTCATAATTGGGCACGTCGTATTCGTTGTAGCGCGAAACATAGGCGGTCAGCAGCATTTCCTCGTCGGTCATGCCGTAAACGTCAATATCCTTTATCAAGTCAAACGTGCTCAATAAATGCTGTTTGGCAGTTACGTAATAGCCGCAGTCGTGCAAAATAGCCGCCAGTTCCAAAAGCAGTCTTTTGCGACGGTCAAGCCCATGCGCGCCCTTCATCTTATCAAAAATCCGGCAGGCAAATTTCCGCACACTTTCGGAGTGCAGGTGGTTGCAGTGATAGGTCTTTGCAATTTCATACGCACAGCTGATTGCATTTTCGCGGACATGTTCGGAATATTCCTCGCTGCTTTTGGGAAGAAGCATGTGGCGCATTAAAGCGTCCCACAGTTCCACTTTCGGTGCAATGATGACATCGGATTCTGAAAATTCAATCAGCCGGATATAAATTGCAAGCGCCGAGTACAGCAGCTCCGCCGTATCTTCGCTGATGCCATAATGATTGCTGATTTTTTCCTGTGACATGGAGCGTATCTGCTTAAACAGGTCGGTGAGCATCTGCGCCGGAATTGTGTAACAGCCGTTTTCAGGCTTTACGCCGCAGATGTGCGCAATCAGTTGAATTTCGTTTCCCGTCAGAACCAGGTTGGAAACAAGCCCTTTACTGAACGGGATACGGATATGGCCGATAATGGAATTCAGGTATTCTTCAACAACGGTGTAGAAATCCTCCGTAAGCTCCTGAATATTCCCAAGCATATCGTGCAGCTTTAAGGCCCCCATCGGAATGTTCTGCGAAAAGATCATATGCTTGCCGTTATAAAGGGAAAAGCCGATGGTTCCGGCGCCGATATAGGAAATCAGCGCATTTTCTCCCTTTTTATTTTCCATTTTGTCAAGCGTATTTAAAATCTCTGAATAAATCAGCGTTTTTTCCTGATCGTCTTCCAGTACCTGAACAGTCATGTCATTCTGTATTTTTAACTGGTCAATCACATAGGAACGGTTTTTCGCTTCCCGGAAAGCAGTGGTTGCCACTACTTTATATTGATTTACTCCATATTCTTTTAGAATTCCGCTGTATCCATGCAGGATACCGGAAAGCTCACGAAGGCTTTCAAAACGGATTTTTCCTTCTGTAAAGACCTCGTGGCCAAGATTAAGAGGGTATTCCAGTTTTTCAAGGTCGGAGATTTCTCCTTTTTTCAGCTGCGAAATCCTCATTTTCAGCATATTTGAGCCGATATCGATTACCGCTGCTACCTTGCTGTTTTTTTTACGGTTCAAATTGTCACCACCCATTCGGAACTAGGATCATTATAGCAAATGCCTTTTATTTCCACAACGATTCTTACTATATTACTGAACTTATCGGTTTATGAATGCTTAAAATTTAGAAGCTTTAAAATATTCCTTGCAAAATTTCTATGTTTCTTATTATTGAGTATAAACATATTGACAAATTAGAATATCAGCTCAAGTGCACAAGAAATATATTTCTAAATAGAGAATTTACAGATTTGCAATAAATCGCTTTCATAGTGATATGGTTTCACAAATATATTTAAAAAGAGCGGCAGAATTGAATTGTCAAACTGTAAAAGGAATGAATATAATGAATTACGAGCAAAAGAGCATCTTGAAAAGCTTAAAAGATTTTGGGTTTGCTTTATTCTCGAACTGGGTCTTTCAGCAGATTGTCTACTTCCTGTTCCCATTTATCATTTCAGGCGTTATGGAAAATTCGAACAAGTCTTTAAGCCCGGCTTCCTTCTATTCGTATCCGCAGGTAGTTTATTTTTCTTTGTATTTTTTGATTTTAGTAGGATTTTCCGCCGCCAATAAGCATATATTAAAGCAGCAAAAAAATTCCGAGTTAAACCGGTCGGTAATTGATGAACTGCAAAATAACATAACCAGTTTAACGCGGTATATGTCCACGCTTAGCCCGGATGAAAAGGAGGAGATTTTTGCCTCTTTGTCACAATTCGTCTGTAATTCACTTTATACAATCTTTTCCGATCAATATGAAGACCGGAATTTTCGAATCAGCGTTATTAAACAAATTCTACATCAAAACAAATTAATGTATACGATGCCCGGTTATAAATCGAACAGTTTAAGCAAGGGCGACAACCGCCCGCAGCCGGTGTCGAATTGTGAGAAGTTTTTCAAGAATATACTCATGACGTCCGTAGAGAAGATTTATATTTTAGATGAAAAAGGAATTAAAAAGAAATTTGGTTCCACACATGAAAAAATAGCTGAATATATTGCGATTTCCCACAAAGGAGATTTTGATAATATTTGTTTTATCCTTCAGATTGATTGTACAAAGGCTGGAAGCTTTGGAAAAGACAAAGAAGAAATTGAGGACTTTGTTCAACAATACATAGAACCTTTTATCAAACTCCTTGAAAACGCCTATGTTCAGGAGAGAATGAAATATATTAATAGAGGGGTCGACAGCATTGAAACACAAACCGTTGACATTGATTGAGGGTAACAACGAGATAGACAGCGAATTGTTTTACGAGAAAATTAATAAAATTATCGAAGAAGAGCGTAAGAAAAACGCAGATATACGAGCCTTTCAAAGTCATAGGGATGAAGTGAAATTTTCCTCCTGATGAAAAGTATATGAATGACCCTGTCCGTAGTGCCGGGCAGGGTCATGTTTCATTCTGCTGAAAATATGGAAAAATGAGAAAGCCGCCCGTTATGAGGCGGCCTTCTCAAAAAGGATTGTAAAATATGAGAACTCTCATTGAGAGACGTATAAGCGGATTGCTCGGAATTGCGTCTGGTTCGACAAAGGGGGATAAATAGAATATATCTATGTGACAAGCAAGTGAAAAAGGAAGGAAGTTTATAATATTGCAGATGCCCAGCCGAATATAATGAATTTTAGAGGATATCGTTTTTCGGTATCCTCTTTTTGCATAGTACAAAGAAAAAATCCAAAAGCAAATTCCATTCGGTCTGAACAGAATCTACTTTCGGATTTGAATGGCGGAGAGGATGCGACTCGAACGCACAATGCCTTGCGGCACACCACATTTCCAATGTGGCTCCTTACCAGTTAGAATACCTCTCCGTATGGATTGCTTGCCCCGTTACCGGAGACAGCTCTATTATTATATCGAATGTTTCTTCAAAAATCAACCCCTATTTTGAAGTTTTTTCAATTTTTCACATTTTGCTGTGTATTGGTGTTGCATAGAGGAAAATCGTGTTATAATATAAACATATTCTGGAAGCATGCAGGAGGTATTCCGATTGAAGAGAACTGAAATAACCGAGTTATATTCTAAAATGGCGGAGCTTAGCGGTAAACCGGTAACGGTTTGCTGTTGGGTTCGTCCGATTC
>JAAYWU010000210.1 GCA_012516295.1 Clostridiales bacterium
AAACTTCATGACATTCGGCACCATCTTTGTCTTGCGCCGCAAAAAAGGATATGACCCGCTGTGGAAAATGCCCTGCGGCTATCTGATGGCTAGCATCGCAATGTTTATGACCGGAACGCTGATCATTTCCACTTTCCTGTGGGCACCTATCCCCGGTTTAATCTGCGCAGCACTGGTTGTTGTAACCGGTTTGCCGGTCTTTTATTACTGGGATAAAAAAAATAACGCTTCGACAGAAAAGGCCGAATAAGCTTTATCGTAAACGATTCCCCCTATGCTTGAAGAAATTTCCAAGTATAGGGGGTTTCGGAAAATGTACAGGCATTCATTTTTTTCTTCCCAAATCGCTGTAAAAGTGGTATAATTTGTAAAGTAATATATGTACCAAATCGAATACTACGAAATTATATATTTATACCATATCGATTTAGGAGGAAATTCCATGACCAGCGAGTTTCGCAGCCGTCCCAGAGACGAAGCTGCAGAAAAAATTGAATGCTATATCATTGAACATAAACTTCCGCCCCATTCCAAGCTGCCTTCCGAACGTGATATGTGCAAAATGTGGAATTTTAACCGTACAACGCTGCGAAGCGCGATTGAACGGTTGATTACAGAAGGAAAGCTGTATCATCGGAAAGGCTCCGGCACCTTTACGGCCAGCCCCAAGCTGGTTCGTAACCTGCAGGATTTGAAACCCTTTTCCAACGTCGTGGCAGAAGCGGGTAAAAAGCTTACTACGCAGGTGATTTCCACTCTTGTAATCGAAAGCAACAAGCAGATTACAAAAATGCTGCACCTGCCCCTGGGGCATAAAGTTTACGAACTGACCCGCCTGCGCATTGTGGACGGGGAACCCCTGATTATTGAAACCTGTTATGTGGACTTTGAGCGGTTTCCTGACCTGATCCATCACGATTTCGGTCAGGAATCCTTTTACGGGGTATTGGAAAACGATTACGGCGTCTGCATTGTAAAAGGCGAGGAAAAAATCGCAGTTACCTATACGACCCCCGAAGAGTCCGAATACCTGAAAATTGAGGAAGGATCCCCCGTCTTTTTACTGACAGGGGTGGTAAAAGACGAAGAGGATGTCCCGATAGAATATTTTAAATCGGTTGTAAGGGCAGACTCGGTTCGTTTTGCGAGTGTGCTCACCCGATAGATTGGAGCATGTAAAATGAAAATAGCAGCAGTCGGCGACAACTGTATGGATGTTTATGAGAATTTAGGGAAAGCATTTCCGGGCGGCAACCCTGTAAATGTGGCTGTTTATTCGGTTCGCCTTGGCGGCGAGGCCTCTTACACCGGCGTAGTCGGCAACGATAAATACGGTAAAATCATGATCGATGCGTTGAACGCCAAGGGCGTAGACACATCTCACGTAAAAGTACTGCCGGGAAACACCGCGATTACGCAGGTAGAACTGGTTGACGGTGAGCGTGTGTTCGGCGATTATGACGAAGGCGTTTGGCCCAGTTCAAGCTTTCCGACGAGGATATCGAATTTCTCTGCAGCCAGGACATGGTCGTTACCGGGCTGTGGGGCAAGATTGAAAACGACCTGTATAAAATCAAGGCAAAAGGAACCCCAATCGCCTTTGATTTTGCAAATAAACTGGACGACCCCGTCATTGAAAAGGCAATCTATCATGTCGATTACGCGTTCTTTGCTTCCGATGACGGCGACACGGAATTTATCCGCGATTATATGAAAAAAATGCACGCGAAGGGGCCGAAAATCGTAACCGTCACTTTAGGGGACAAGGGCAGCATTGCCTATGACGGCGAGAAATTCACCACCTTCGGGATTGTACCCTGCGACGTAAAAGATACGATGGGCGCGGGTGACAGCTATATTGCCGGTTTCCTGAGGGGAATTCTTCAGGGAAAAGAACTGAAAGAATGCATGCACATGGGCGCGGCCAACAGCAGCGTAACTTTGCAATACAACGGCGCATGGTAATCTTTCGGTAATAATTTCAAATTGGAAAGAAAGCAATAATTCTTCTCTCCAGCCTTGGCGGGAAAACGGAATCGATTCTACAGTATTTCGGAATTGCTATCTATTATGATTCGTTGAAAGAAGGAGTTGGCAAAAATGAGTGTGACGGAAGAAAAAATCAGTTATCAGTCCCCTATTTATTTGCAGCTGCGGGAGGTTGTCCGCACGAAAATTGAAGACGGGGAATATCTGCCCGGCACCGCCATTCCCTCCGAAAATGAATTGGCCGAAACATACGGTATCAACCGGCTGACCGTTCGCAACGCCATTGACGCACTTGTTCACGAGGGACTGTTGAAACGGGTGCAGGGCAAGGGTGTTTATGTCATGGGCGCGAAGGTTGAACGCGACCTGGAAACGCTGGGCGGATTTACGCAAACCATGCGTTCCAAAAACACCCATCCCACCACAAGGGTTTTGACAAAGGCGCTGCGGGACGCCGGCGGCAAATACAGCCTGATATTCGGGATTAAGCCGGAAGATAAGCTGTACTACATCAAGCGTATCTGTTACGCGGACAACGAATCGATCTCCATAGAGGAAATTTTGATCCCGCAGTACATTGTGCCGAAGTTGGAGGGAATTGATCTCTCCGTCTTCGGGATTTATGAGGTATATGATTTTTACGGAGTGAATCTCAAACGCGCCTACCAGACGCTGGACCTTGCCAAGCTGGAGCCAAAGGACGCGCGAATGATGGGTATTGATGCGTCGGAGCCGGTCTTTTTATTTAAATGCACCAGCTACGACGATAAAAACCGCGTAATTGAATTTACCCGCACTTATACACGAAGCGATAAATGCAATTTTTACGTACACTTCTATAAATAAGATTACAGGAGATACGGGTGTGGCAAGCTTGAACGGCGATATTTATTCCAAAGCCTGCGTATGACAAGCCGGCTGAATATAATCTTTCCGGACCTGTCCAATGATGTAACCCCGAAGCTCGGCGGCTATGCCCGAGGTTCAGCGCAACTTCTATTTTGATACGCGCTACGGTCCTAAATTTTTTACATATGGTGCGGATGAACTTCCGGAAATCTGCGGACGCTGGTTTCGTCTTCCGCAGGAGCGGGAAAAGACGTTTATTCAGCGCGCTTTTCAGTTCTTTCTGCTTATGGATTTGCAAAACAGCCCGATTTATTGATTACCGGATTTTCAACCCCTTCCCTTTCCTCTTTGCTATTGAATGCCACACCAAAACTGATAAAAAGAGGTATAGAAATGAACAAAACATATTTTATGGGAATTGACACCGGAACTTTTGAAAGCAAAGGTGTAATTATCGATAATGAATGCAATGTAATCGCAACCCACGCCGCAGCACACGGTATGGAAAATCCAAAACCGAACTACTTTGAGCATGACGCCGACAAGGTATGGTGGCATGATTTCTGCCTGATTAGCAACGCGCTTTTGCAGAAAAGCGGCATAGACCCGAAGGATATTCGGGCGATTGGCGCAAGCGCGCTGGGCGCAGACTGCCTGCCTGTTGACAAGGATTGCAACCCGTTGCGCAAAGCAATTTTATACGGCATTGACGCACGGGCCACCAAAGAAATGGAATGGCTGACGGAGTACTACGGCGAAGACCAGATTAAAGCATGGTACGGCCGCCCGCTCTGCTCTTCCGACGTTATGCCGAAAATCCTCTGGATTAAGAATAATGAGCCGGAAGTTTACGCAAAAGCCCATAAATTCCTGACCGGCTCCAGCTTTATAACCGCGAAGCTCACCGGTAAATTTACTGTAGACCGTTTTCTTGGCCTTGCCAGCTTTAATCCGCTCTATCATTCGGACGGCACACCGAATCCGGAAACCTGCAAGCCGATCTGCCGCCCGGACCAGCTGGCAGATGTGATGAATACCGTAGATATCGCCGGTCACGTTACGGCAAAGGCCGCAAAGGAAACCGGGCTTGCCGAAGGAACCCCCGTTATCGTCGGAACGGACGATTCAGGCGCTGAGGCAATCAGCACCGGCGTTCTGCAGCCCGGGGATATGATGTTACAGTTCGGCTCCTCCATTTACATGATTCTCTGTACGGACAAACTGGTGAACGACGACCGCATCTGGCGCGAAGAATTCATCGTTCCGGGTACCTTTGACGTTTCCGCCGGCACAAACGCGGCCGGTACGCTGACGCGCTGGTATCGGGATAATATCTTTACCGACTGCCTTGAAGCGGAAAAGGAAACAGGCGTAATTGCGTATTCATCCATGATGGAAGGCATCGACAAAATTCCGATCGGATGCGACGGATTAATTACCCTGCCCTATTTTGCAGGCGAGCGTACGCCAATCAATGACCCGCTTGCGAAGGGGATGCTGTTTGGTCTTACCCTTTCGCATACGAGGCAGCATATGTACCGCTCCGCGCTGGAAGCCGTGGGTTACTCTATTAACCAGCACTTTAAAATTTTTGAAGAAGACAAAGTCCGGATTAATAAAATAATGGCTGTCGGCGGCGGAACAAAAAATCCGGGCTGGATGCAGATTGTCGCGGATATTACCGGCAAGACAATCGCAACCGCCGGCGTGACCATCGGCGCCAGCTTCGGCGATGCCATGATGGCCGCCATGGGTATCCATTACTTTGACAGTTTTGCTGATTTGGCAAAGAAAATCAAGCCCGGCATTACTTATACGCCGAATATGGAAAATCATGAAAAATATAAAAAATATCAAAAGCTGTTTGATGAATTGTATCTTGCAACCAAAGATTTGATGCATCAGTTATAAGCTTTTCGCTCTGGCCACCCGTCAGACCCAGTATGGGTAAGGGCTTCAAGAGCAAACGCGGCGCTCAACAATCCTCCGAATAAGAGAAAGCACCAAACCGCTCATCGGAGCAATTCCTTTACTGCTTCCAATAACGAATAAAACCGGATTGCCCGTCATCCATGAAACCCGCATGAACTGCATCATGTTCATGCGGGTTTTCTCTTTGGATAACTTATAAATACGGCCGTATGTCAACGGAAAGCTGTTCCTCTGACCGGATGAGCTTTTTCGTAATATCTTTCACTTGTTCGTCCGCCGCTTTATATTCATTCAAATAACGGCTCAATGATTTCACGCCCATATTGCAGCCTTCGGTAATTAAATCCGCTGCGGTCTGATCCGTCGGATTCAAGGCTAGCTTTGCGTTGGTTTTTATCCAAGACATTCCTTTTGCCAGCGAA
>JAAYWU010000211.1 GCA_012516295.1 Clostridiales bacterium
GACGGCGCCCAAGAGGTCGCGAAAAATTATGACGTAGACGGGATCCAGTTCGACGATTATTTTTATCCCACGCAGGACGCTTCCTTCGACAAAAGTGCATACGACAGCTATTGCGCGGCCGCTTCCAAAAGCGGCACGCCGGTCAGCCTTCTGGAATGGCGGCAGGGAAATATCAACGCGCTGGTGTCGCTTGTTTATAGTGAAATCAAGGAAGTCAAGCCGAATCTGCCGGTCGGAATTGCGCCGCAGGGCAACATTGAGAACGATAGGAAAATGGGTGCCGATGTTGCCTCCTGGTGTAGTGTCCGGGGCTATGTCGACTATATCTGCCCGCAGCTTTATGTGAATTTTGAAAATCCGGTGCTTCCGTTCGACACAGCCGCGCAGAACTGGCGAAAGCTGGTTGTAAATAAAGATGTAAAGCTGTACCTCGGCCTTGCCGTTTACAAAAGCGGCTCCGACGCGGACAGCGGCACTTGGAAAAAATCCAATAACATTCTGGCCCGTCAGGTTGAAACGGGAAGAAAGGCTTCCTGCGACGGCTTTATGTTCTACTCATGGGATTATCTGAATGCCGATCAGACAAAGGAAGAGGTTCAGAATGTCATGAAGGTGCTCCGTTAGAGCTCTCCAATGCAGAAATCACGCAGGGCCTGCGTGAGCTTTACCGGAACAATACGCCCGGCAAGCGATTCACCGCTTTGTGTTTTCACCGGGGTGTAATTTTCGGTATAGCCTTCGTAAACGCCCTTTTCACATTCCCGTTCGAAAAGGACCGGTTCGGTTAAACCGACCTGCCAGCGGAAAAAGTCCTCTTTCGTTTTTTGCGTGATTTCAATCATCCGCCGGCTGCGCTGTTCCTTTACCGCCTGCGTAACCTGATCGGGTGCGTCGTTCGCCTTTGTGCCGGGGCGGCGGGAATAAGCGAAGACATGAACTTTTGCAAAGCCGATTTCCTTCGCAAAGTCCAGTGATTTTTGAAACTCTTCCTCGGTCTCCCCGGGGAAGCCAACCATAATATCCGTTGTAATGGCGGCGTTTGGAAATGCCGCGCGAAGATTTTTCACGATGGTGCGGTATTCATCCGTATTGTAATGCCGGTTCATGCGCCGTAGTGTTTCATCACAGCCGCTTTGCAGCGAGAGGTGGAACTGTGCGCAGAGCTTCTTTTGACGGCTCAAACGGGCGATCACTTCCTCGCTGAGCTGTTCAGGCTCCAGGGAACCTAAGCGTACCCGCGCGATGTTTTCGGGCGCACAGGCGGTTTCCACGGCGTCACAGAGATGCAATCCGATATCCTGTCCGTAAGCGGAAAGGTTGATCCCGGTCAATACGACCTCGCGGTAGCCGTTTGCGGCGATTTCGTTTATTTCCTTTTTCAGCTCCTCCATGGGCTTGGAGCGCACCCTTCCGCGCGCGTAAGGAATAATGCAGTAAGAGCAGAAGCGGTTGCATCCGTCTTCAATTTTCACAAAAGCGCGCGTTCGTTCATAAAACTGATTAACCTTCATCGCTTCAAAGCCGGATGTCTTTTCATGGGGGACAATATCCACGATGCGCTGGCGTGAGGAGAGGTAATTCAGAATGTCCGGAAGAAGTGAGGAGCGGTTGGAATTGCCGAGAACGATATCCGCGTCCTGCAGCTCCGCCGCGGCTTCGGGAAAAGCCTGCGGCATGCAGCCCGTAAGAACGATGACGGCA
>JAAYWU010000212.1 GCA_012516295.1 Clostridiales bacterium
GCATCGTTTCCAAAGTGGAAATATCCGCTGAAATATCAAGCGCCTCGTCGGCAAAAAGGGAATCCAGCAAATTCGCAAACGCTACATTTACGGTATCCAGCGCCCGCTCGATTTCCTGTTTCGCCTTCGTAATATTTTCCCCCTGTACCGGCTGTGTTTCAAACTCTTCATAAGATTTGACCAGCTTCAGGGTCGTGGGCATATAATACCGCATAAAGCGGCGGATATCCGGCAGCTTTTCGGGATGCTGCCGAACACAGTCAAAAATACGGGCTGTGACGCTTTCAAGCTTGTCCAGCTTTTCCGAAATGATTTCACCCGGAAGGGCGTCGTTTACGGCGCGAATCTGGCGCAAATACCCGTTGCCTTCTTCTATCGCGGCTAAAAGCTCGGTTTCCTTCGGACCCGCCTGTTTTTTCTCTTCTTCGGCCTGCGCTGCCTGCATACGGGCGGCATATTCCTTTTCCGCCTGCAAAAACTCGTTGTAGGTCTTGTCATCCACCATAAAACAGGTTTCATCGCGGTCAAAATGCCCCTGCGGGCAGGCTCCGCTGGAAATCATCTTTTTCAGGTCTTTTTTTGTACGCTCCGGCGTTTCCCCCGCTATATCGGCAAGCTTGTCGATAGAGCAGAACACCGCACCGCCCATCGCGTCGCGGTAGCGCGCAAAGCGGCGGGCGCGTCGGCGCAAAGCAATCCCATAACCCATCAGCCCGAAAGAAACGGCCGGAAAGGGAACCAGGACCGAGGCGGCTGCAATGTAGTTTGATAACGCAATAGAGCCGGTGACTCCTACAATAAAAACCGCAATATCCGCGATCAGAAGCGGTATGCCGAGGGAGGCGCCGACAATGGAGCAGACAAGGCCGGAAATGCTGCCCGGCATCCTGCTGCGAAAGCCGGAATAAACCGGCGGTCCAAAACCATCCGATCCTTTCGGAGAAGTTCCAACCGGTTTGGTATTTTGCGGGTAAGTATAAGGCGGGCGGCGCACAGTTTGTTTTATATCTTTGAAAATTTCATTTCCATAGTCTGTAAATTGCCGAACGCCGTCGTCAACCGCCCGGCCAAGTTCTGCAAAATTGCCGGAACGGACAGCGCGCCGTACAGCACGGCTGACTTCTTTTCCGATATGTTTGTAAGATCTGTTGCGCATGGCTTCCTCCAGAGAACCCGCTGTGCTGCCTGTGCACATGCGTACAATTTTTTTCATTATAAATCATTTTAAATGAAATAACAACTTCTCCCGAACATTATCCGTTACCAATAAAGGGAATTCACCGGCGGCACCGGGAGTCTTCGGACACAGCTGCAGAAAAAGGGTTTTTTAAAAAGAACTGACCAGCAGAGCGATGTTCAGCGCCGACACAACCAGCGCAATACTCCAAAGCAGCACCTTGTCCAGCCTGGAATTGGCGTACTTCCCCATCACTTTTTTCGAGGAGGTCAGATAAATCTGCGTAAAAATCGTGATCGGAAGCTGAACGCTCAAAAACATCTGGGAATAAATCAACCCCTGCAGCGGCGAAGCGATAAAAAAGATAATGACATAGGCCGTAACCATGGTGATTAAAACGCCCGCCTTTGTGTGGCTGTCCTCAATGTCGTACGGTTCTGAAAAGATACCCGCAAAAATGCTGCCGCCCGCCATTCCGGCGGTAATGCTGGAAGAAATGCCGGCCAGCAGCAGGGCAACGGCAAAGAGCACGGAGGCCGCGTTCCCAAGCAGGGGGCGGAGCATCTCCTGCGCCTGCGTCAAATCGGTTACTGCTGTTTTTTGTTCGAAGAATGTGGCCGCGGCCATCAAAATCATGGCGCTGTTGATCGCCCAGCCGATAATCATGGAAAACAGCGTGTCCCCGAACTCATATTTGAGCTGTTTTTGAATAATCTCCTCATCCTGCAAATTCCATTGGCGGCTCTGGATGATTTCGGAATGCAGGAACAGGTTATGGGGCATGACCACCGCGCCGAGCACGCTCATAATGATCGGCATGGAGCCCTCCGGAAAAGACGGTTTTACGCAGTTAACCAGCACCTCGCTCCAATGGATGTGCACTATACAGATTTCAAAGACAAATGAAAGCCCGATTAAGGAAACAAATCCGATGATTATTTTTTCAATTTTCTTATACGAATTCGTAAACTGCAGAAAAAGAGCAACCGCCAATACGAACAGCGCCCCGATTTTAACAGGCAATCGGAACAGCATGTTCAGCGCGATGGCGCCGCCGAGGATTTCTGCCATGGCGGTGGATACCGCCGCCGCAACCGCGGTCGCTAAAATGATATTTTTAAGCCATGGGCGGATATTTTCTGTTGCCGCCTCGGAAAGGCATTTCCCCGTTACAATGCCAAGGTGCGCCGCGTTATGCTGCAAAACAACCAGCATAACCGTCGACAGCGTCACCATCCACAGCAAAACATATCCGTAGGATGAGCCCGCAGCGATATTCGACGCCCAGTTTCCGGGATCAATAAAACCGACGGTAACCAGCATGCCGGGGCCTATGTATTTCAAAAAATCAATGGCCGTCAGCCGGGGGCGATGTGTCCCTAAAAAAATTCCCATTTGAAAATCCTCCTTCCGGAATAATCATAACTTTTTCCTTGCTGATTTACAATCAGAAATTGAGAATCAAAAGAAGAAAAATAGCAGAGGACACTTCTGGCAAATCAAAAAAGAACAGGCCGCGGCCTGTTCTTTTATTTCGGTTGCGGCACGTTAAGTCTCTTTATTCCGCACCCTGCTGTTTTTTCGGTTGATCCATTCGGTTGAGGCATCCATGGCGGCCCGGCAGGCTGCCGTCGTATCAAGGGCATTCAGCATAACAAAATCATGTATAATCGCCTGAAAGCGCATGGCCGTAACCTCCACTCCGGCCGCCCGGAGTTTTCTGGCGTAGGCTTCGCCCTCGTCCCGGAGCACATCGGCCTCGCCGTTTAAAATCATCGCGCCCGGCAGGCCCCGAAGCTGCTCCGGCGTTGCGCGCAACGGGGACGCGGTAATTTCGCAGCGATCCTTTGGGCAAGCCGTATACTGGTTCCAAAACCACATCATGCCCGCGCGGTAGAGATAATAACCGCAGGCAAATTCCCGGTAGGAACAGGTATTGAAATTCGCATTTGTAACCGGGTAGTACAAGAGCTGCTTGTGTATTTTCAAGCCATTTCTTAATTTTGAAAGAATCGTCATAACGGTCGCCATATTCCCGCCCACGCTGTCACCGGCCACCGTCAGCGTATTCAAGTTAAACTGCCAGTTCATATTTTCCGCGATGGAGGGTATTTTTTGAAGAACAGAGTAGCACTGCTCGATTGCTGTGGGATATTTCGCCTCCGGCGAAAGGCTGTATTCCGGAAACAGAACCACCGAATTTGTCCGCGCAGCCAATTCCCGGACAAGTTTGTCGTGCGTATGCAGATTCCCGAATACCCATCCTGCCCCATGTATGTAATAAATCACATTCGGCGTCCCCACGGCATTTGACGGACGAATGCAATGCAGGGCTATCTCTCCATATCCGCCGGTATCCACCCGGGTGGTAGAAACCGACGCCGGATATTTAAACACAGGGGAATCCTGCGCCTTGTTTAATCTTTCGCGTCCCTGTTCCGGCGGAATTTGGAAAATCAGGGGCGGTATCGCGCCTTCCTCGCTGACCTGTACCGCGGCCTTTTCCAATTGCACACAGCGTCTCATAAAGAACCTCCTTCAGCCCTTGTACCGGAATATGCTGTTCCATAATACGTACAAAAGATGAATATGCTCTATTCATCAAACATATTCAGCTGACTCTGCCTGCAGGATTTCATTTCCCGGATTTTAACGACATCATCCGAAAGAAGTTCCCCTGCGAGTAAAGGCGAATCCGGGTTATGCGCGAAAGTATTTTTGGCAACCGTATTTGCGCTGTAATTCGCGTAGCAGTACTTGCATCCGTTTTGACAGGTATTATACATACCAATATCTACGCTTGCAGCGCAGCCGCATTCTTTCCGTTGGTTTTTGTCTTTGCCCACATCCAGTTTACAGCCAAGGAGCGATTCAAACAAATTGCAGTCTATGCAATGGGCTCGAGCGATTCCAAATTGCTCAAGGTTCATTTCCTCCGCGCAAGCTTCCATGATGAAGTTATTGTCATCGGCAATTTCACTCAGCCTTTTTGCCATTTCAACCATTTCGTCCTGCCCGAGAGGAAGCAAACCCAGCTCTTTGGCATTCGCCCTTGTGTTTTTATAGAAGTCAACAAAGCTGATAACGCATTTATGCGTGTAGCCGGCCAGACGTTTTGCAATTTCGGCAAAGTATTTTGCGTGGTACTCGATACTATATCGTTCTGTCAGAAGGATCGGGTCATACCGCCATATAACGCGTTCGGGGCCAATCCTATCCGAAAGTTTTTTAAAAGCCGGGATAATCACATCATTTTTACTTGGAATGTTCGATTCAATGTCTTTGCCGTAGGAGTTTACCGTGAATTGGAAATAGTATTTATAATCGCCAAGTTCATCGAGCCGGTGCAGCATGGGAATGGGATTCTTTGTCCAAAAAACAAACCCGTCGACAACGTCCGGTTCTAACGAAATCTTACTTACCTGATGGAAATTCATCGGATTACGGACATAGGCATATCCTGCCTTAATGCGATTAAAAAACCAATCCGAATAGTAAGTCGGTATATCGGTCCGGCGGCTTGCGCTGACAATCATTTCGATCACCCCAGTAAAACGGAATGTTTATAGACCTCTTGCCGCAAATTTATCATTCCAATATGATAAATGCCTCATATACATTAAAGTCTGTTCCTATTTACCATCTAAAATTAACGAATTAATCATACGATATCACAGCGAGCATAAAAAGTCATGCGGATTCATCCAATGGAAGCACCGGAAGGAGTCGCGTATCTTATCGCTGTCAGGAAACATTATTGCCGTTAAAGCACGAAAAAACGCTAACTTGTCCGATAGACAAATTAGCGTTTTTTCTGGTCGAGGTGACAGGACTTGAACCTGCGGCATCTTGGTCCCAAACCAAGCACTCTACCAAACTGAGTTACACCTCGTTGCTGACGATATACACGGTGAAATTCCTGACCACCGTGCGGTGAAAGGGCTTAACTATAACTCACAATCCACTACGCCCGCGTCATCGGGCATCCTTGTTATTATAGGGAATGTACATGGAATTGTCAAGTGTATTTGTACAAATAGCAGGGGTCGGGAAATTCATCATCAGACTGGTTTTGCTCCTGAAAGAGAGTATGTTGGGCGGCCCGGCAAAACAACGGCGGTCGCCCGGCGAACGGTAGATCACTTCTGATTATTCAGCTCAATTTTAAAGACGTATTTATCGCCCCGCACCACAGAGGTGGTATATTCCACCAGACAGTCGTCCTCGTAGCTGAACCGTTCCAGCTGCAGGCACGGAATCCTCGTGGAAATCTTCAGCAGCTCGCACTGCTCGGAATCCGGCAGAATGGGGACAAAGGTTTCGGTCGCGTGGTCCACCTTCAGCCCGTATTTCGCGCTGAGGTAGTCGTAAAGCGACTGATTTTCGGTAGCATCCACATCGATATGAACAAACCGGTTTTTCGGCAGATAAGTTGTTTCTATTATAAGAGGATAGTCGCGGGCAGAGCAAAGGCGTACCAGCTTGTGGTAGGCTACCTTTCTGTCCGCCTTCAGCTTCAGCGCAAGGCTGCGGCCGGGAATCAGCGTTTCATAGCTAAGGACGCGGTTGTAGAACGAGATATTCATTTTTTTGAAAGCATCGGTAAAAGAGTAAAACTGAGAGAGATTTTGTTCAAACACTTTGGGTTTTACAAAAGTACCGATGCCGTGAATCGTATAGACCATGTTCTCTTCTTCCAGCAGGGCCAGCGCCTGCCTGACGGTGGACCGGCTCACCTTGTACATCTGGCACATGTCGCGTTCCGACGGAAGCAGACCGTTTTCGGGGTATTCGTGGCTATTGATATACCTCAGAATATGATCGTGCAGTTCCTGATACAATGGCAGATTTGACATTGTGTGCACTCCTTTCCGTCTCGTCATTTTCAATAAAAATCACAGCATTATTCTATCATAAAAAAACCTTTTGTACTAGTGGTATCGATCCAAATTCGAAACCTGTTTTTGAACTGGCTGAAAAAAAGTTATAATTCTTGTATTTCTATGCATGATATGTTAAAACGTATCTAGCAAATCTGTAACAACTATTGAGGGGTGTTTTAAGTGGGAAATCCAAACATACTCTTGACAAGGATCGACAACCGTCTTGTCCACGGTCAAGTGGGAGTCACTTGGACGATGACTCTGGGTGCCAATCTTCTTTTAGTCGCTGACGACGACGTAGCTCACGATGAAATACAGCAGCAGCTGATGGCAATGACTGCTGAATCATCCAATGCAGGCATCCGTTTCTTTACTTTGCAAAAAACGATTGACATCATCGGCAAAGCTGCTCCCAGCCAAAAAATCTTCATTATTTGCAGGACGCCGGCAGCTGTCCGAACTCTGCTCGAGGGTGGCGTACCCATTAAGGAAGTCAACGTGGGAAATATGCATTTCACCAGCGGCAAACGGCAGCTGAGCAAAAAAGTCTATGTCAATGATAAAGACATGGAGGATTTGCAGGCTATTCAGGCAATGAATGTAGAGCTCTATATTCAGGATGTCCCGGGGGACATCAAAGAGTACATTCCCAAAAAATAACTCATTGATGAGACATAACTCATTGATTGAGAAAAAAGGGGGCCTTACAGGCAGCAATTATGGTCACGCGGCGAAACTTTTGGAATAAAAATTGAGGAGGAAAAACTAATGGCAATTACTTTAGCTCAAGGCATTGCGCTCGCCATTATGGCGATTATAGTCGGCGTTGATTTCTGGCTTGAGGCTTTGTTTATTTTCCGGCCAATCATCGTCTGTACCCTTACGGGTATTATCTTAGGAAACGTTCCGCTCGGCCTTATGGCAGGCGGACTGACCGAACTGGCTTTCGCGGGTCTTACTCCCGCCGGCGGCACACAGCCACCGAACCCTGTACTGGCAGGTGTTATGACCACCGTCATCGCCTATACCACCGGCAAGGACCCTGCAACCGCAATCGGTCTTGCCCTTCCGTTCAGCTTCCTAATGCAATATATCATTCTGTTCTACTACTCCAGCTTCTCACTCTTTATGAAGAGAGCTGATAAATACGCCGAAGAAGCGGACGGCAAGAGCCTTTTGAAATTAAATATACTTACAACCGGCATTGTAGCCGTTTCCTATGGCATTGTTGTCTTCTTGTGCGCCTATGTTGCGCAAGACGCCATGCAGGCACTGGTTAAGGCAATGCCCGAGTGGCTGACCCACGGCTTTGAAATCGCAGGCGGCATCCTTCCGGCAGTCGGTTTCGGCATGCTGCTGAAAGTAATGCTCAAGGGTGAATTCGTTCCTTACCTTATTATAGGCTTTGTTATCGCAAGCTTTATTCCTTTTTCAAATCTTCTTCCGGTCGCCGTCGTTGGCATGGCAATGGCATTGATTGTGTTTAACAGCGAAAGAAACAAAAGAAAAACTGCATTTGTAACCGGTGTTGCATCGAACGTAGAGGGGGATGACGGCAATGAAGGCATCTGATAAAAACACGGCTCCTGAAAAAGTACTTACCAAAAAAGATATTACCAAACTCGGCTGGCGCTCTTCCCTGCTTCAGGCCAGCTTCAACTATGAAAGAATGCAGAGCGGCGGCTTTTTGCTGGCGCAGATGGGCTGTCTGAAGAAAATCTATAAGGATGATAAAAAGGGACTGTCCGAAGCAATGACGGATAACCTTGAGTTCATCAACACGCACCCGAACCTTGTCGGCTTCCTGATGGGACTGCTGATCTCTCTGGAAGAGGCAAAGGAAAACAGAAGCACGATCAAAGGTCTGAAAGTTGCTCTGTTCGCACCGCTCGCCGGCATCGGCGACGCGATCTTCTGGTTCACCCTTCTGCCTATTGTCGCAGGTATTACCGCCTCCATGGCAATGAGCGGAAGCATCCTCGGCCCGCTGCTTTTCTTTGCGGTTTATCTGACTATCTTTATTCTCCGCCTTGCGTGGACACACGCCGGCTACAACTTAGGTTTGAAGGCTGTTGATACGCTGCGGGAATACTCGGGAATTATCTCCAAGGTTGCCACGATTCTGGGCGTAACGGTTATCGGCGGACTGATTGCCTCTTATGTGCATATTTCCCTTCTTCCGGAAATCGTAATAAACTCTTCCAAGACCGTTTCCATTCAAAAAGATTTCTTGGATAAGATTTTCCCAAACATACTGCCCTTTGGTTATACCCTGCTGATGTATTTCTTCCTGAGGAAAAAGAAAATGAGCCCGGTTGTACTGATTGCAGCTACTTTCGGTCTTGCCATTCTTCTTTCCTTCCTGGGTATCCTATAATTTGTAAGAGTGATCGGTGTACAGTTCTCTGTACCCCATTTCTCTACCATCATCTTATCAAATGTTACGGAACCAATGACGAAGGATCGGAGGATTCAGATGAATTTACAGGATAAAACGGAAGAAGCTTCTTCCCCCATCACAGATAATACAGGCATCCCTCCCAAAACAATCATTTGTGATGATTTTGAAGCAATGTCGCAGTACTGCGCGGATCTGATCTGCGAGGCTGTGAAGAAAAAGCCGGATCTGCTTCTGTGCCTGGCTGCGGGTAACACAGCAATCCGGACCTATCAGATTCTGAAAGAACGTTCGGACTGCGGTCAAACGGACTTCAGCCGAGCGGAATTCGTCGAACTGGACGAGTGGCTGGATTTGGACGACGAATCGGAAAACTGCACCTCGTTTATGTTCAAAAACTTTTACGGGCCGCTGCACATTGAAGATTCAAAAATTCATTTATTTGATATCCACGCAAAAGACATGGAAAAGGAATGTAAGAGAATCGATCGGCTGATATTTGAACGCAACGGAATCGATTTTATGCTTTTAGGATTGGGTATGAACGGCCATCTGGCCTTGAATGAGCCTGGCTCTTCCTTTGACAGCTACGCGAAGGTTGTCACGCTTGACACAGTTACCCAAACGGTAGGACAAAAATATTTTTCAAAACCCGTTCGCCTTTCCAGAGGGGTCACTCTGGGGATCCGCCACATTTTAGACGCCAATCAGGTTGTTTTGCAGGCGGGCGGAAAATCCAAGGCGGAAATTGTAAAGAAGATCTGCCATACCACACCGACGCCTTTGCTGCCGGCCACGGTCATGCAGCTTGTGAACAACGGGGTTGTGGTTCTGGACCGGGACGCCGCTTCGGAAATCCTGTAAGCGGTCTTTCCTTACTTTAGAAAAAACCAAGGCAGTTTTCAGGGAATCACAGCGATTCCGTTTCAACCGGGAATACAGAAGCTGTGCAAAATTGCCTGCATGATAGATTGACTGATAAAAGGAGTAAATAGAACGATGATCGGAGTATTGATAACCGGACACGGCAGCTTTGCCACCGGAATGATGAGTGCCTCCAAACTGATTGTTGGCCCAAGAGAGAATTATTTGGGTGTGGATTTTCTAGAATCGGATAATGTGGACACTCTTTCCGACAAGCTCAGACAGGCGATGGAATCGCTTGGCGATCAAATTTTGGTTCTGGTGGCCCTGGCCGGCGGATCTCCCTTCAAAACCGCCGTTACACTCAAAAGCGAGTTTCCGGATAAAAAAATCGAAGTCATTTCCGGCTTGAATTTACCCATGCTTACTTCCGTCCTGCTTGAAGAAAAGGAAACCATGGAAGAATATGTGCAGGACGCCATGGAAATGGGGGCAGTCGGCATTAAACAGTTCAAGAAGAAACCCAAGCCGCAGCCGGTTGCTGCGGAGGACGGGATTTGACCGAATCTTTCCGGGCAAGTTCTAAGGAGGTACAAACCATATGATTCATCACGGCAATCCCGTATCAAGAGGAATTGCGGCGGGTCCCGTTTTTCTTTACCAGCCCTTTACCGCCGCTGTCAGCGAAGCCCTGCTGGAAGAAAGCGCTGTCAGCGAAGCGTTGAATAAATACGAAAATGCAAAAAAGAACGCAGAGTCGGAGCTCAAGGCCATTCGTGCCCGTCTGGAAACCTCCGACCCCGAAAAAGCAAAGATTTTCTCCGCACATATCGACATCCTGTTCGACGAGGCCATGGACTGCGATATCCGTGAGCTGATTGAATGCGACCGCTACTCCCCGGACAGGGCAATCGACGAGGTATTTGAAAAATACGCCCGTATTCTCGGAAAATCCCCCGACCCGCTTATTAAGGAGCGGGCGTCGGACATTCGCGACGTAAAAACGCGCCTGATCCGTGTGTGGAACGGTGTGGCGGAAAAGAACCTCTCCTCTCTTCCCGCACCCGCGGTCATCGTCGTACACGACCTGCTTCCGTCCGACACGGCTACTTTGGATCGGAAAAATGTTCTGGCTATTGTTACGGAAATCGGCGGCAGCACTTCACATTCCGCGATTATCGCCAGGAGCTACGGGATTCCCGCCATTCTGGGCGTAGAGAATGCGACAACACATTTCTCGCAGGGTGAGACCGTCATTGCCGACGCGCTGACCGGTCAGGTCATCAGTAACCCGACGCAGGAACAGCTTGCGGACTGTGACGAAAGACGCAGCCGTTTTCTGGCGCAGCAGGCAAAAATCAACTCGTATATGGAAAAAGAAGCCGTTACACCCGACGGAGTACGGGTGGATATTGAACTGAATCTGGCTTCCGTCAGCGAGCAGTCGCTGGAGGGCGCAAAATGCACCGACGGTGTCGGCCTGTTCCGTACGGAATTCCTTTATATGGGCAGGGACACTCTGCCCACGGAAGAAGAGCAGTTTGAAATTTACCGCGAGGTTCTTACAAAATTCGGCGACCGCCCCGTTACCCTGCGCACACTGGACATCGGCGGCGACAAAAAGCTCGATTGTCTGAACCTGCCGCATGAAGAAAATCCTTTTTTGGGCAACCGCGCCCTGCGGCTCTGCTTTGAAAGGCCGGACATTTTCCGCACGCAGCTTCGCGCCGCTTACCGCGCTTCCGTGTACGGCAACCTGTGGATCATGTTCCCCATGGTCGCCAGCATGGACGACATCCGCCGTGCCAAACAGGTTGTTGCCGAAATAAAAGCGGAGCTGACCAAAGAAGGCATCGCCTTTTCCCCCGATGTGAAACTGGGGATTATGATTGAAATTCCCTCCATCGCGCTTTTGGCGGACTTCGCGGCAAAAGAGGTTGACTTTGCGAGCATTGGCACCAACGACCTTTGCCAGTACACCATGGCCGTTGACCGCCTGAACCCCGCTGTCAGCGAATATTACC
>JAAYWU010000213.1 GCA_012516295.1 Clostridiales bacterium
ATCATGAGCTATACGCATGGAAACGAATACACCGCCATGCTGGAAAAACGCTTTCTGACCCCAAATGACCGGATACTGATTCTGGATGACTTTCTGGCGACGGGAAAGGCACAGCGGGGGCTTCTGGATATTGCCCGCCAATCCGACGCTTCTGTCGCAGGAATCGGCATCGTAATTGAAAAAGGATTCCAGGGCGGCGGGGATAAGCTTCGCGCCGAGGGGTACAACTTACAAAGCCTCGCCATTATTGACCGTATGGAAAACGGTGTGGTAACGTTTCGGGAAGAAAGCCCTCAGGAATAACATAGAAAGCAGAGCAAAAATCACCTTCAGCCCATCCGGCTGAAGGTGATTTTTTCATGGAGGATATAAAAACAGAATCATCCGTTTGGCAAACGGACTTGAATCATAAAACTCTATATGTTCTTGAGATTTTTCATACTGATATCCAGTACTTTAAAGGAATGGGTTACTGCGCCGGTAGAGATATAATCAACTCCACACGCGGCGACATCCGCAATAGAATCAAGCGTTATGTTTCCGGACGCTTCTGTCACAACCCTTTTATTGATCATTCTTACCGCTTCTTTCATTGTTTTCAGATCCATATTATCAAGCATGATGATATCCGCCCCGGCCTCCAAAGCTTCTTGCACCTGTTCAATCGTTTCGGTTTCCACTTCAATTTTTCTGACAAAGGAGGCATTCGCCCTCACGAGATTGATGGCGTTCCTGATTCCGCCCGCGGCGCTGATATGATTGTCCTTTAAGAGTACGCCGTCGGAAAGGTTGAATCTGTGGTTGCATCCTCCCCCGACTTTAACCGCATACTTTTCCAGAAGCCTTAAATTCGGCGTGGTTTTTCTGGTATCCAAAAGCTTGGTATGGGTACCCGCCAGCTTTGCTACAAACTGGTTTGTAAGGGTAGCAATCCCGCTCATCCTCTGTAAAAAATTCAGCGCCGTCCTTTCTCCGCTTAATATTGCCCTTGTATTCCCGGTGATTTTTCCAAGAATCTGTCCTTCCGCAACCCGGTCCCCATCGGAAACATAACATTCCACGCAGACGTCCCCCAATAAACGGAACACACGCTCGAAAACTTCCAATCCTGCAATGATGCCGTTTTCCTTTGCAATCAGGTCCACGGAAGATTTGCTGTCCCCCCTTATCGTATTTACCGTTGTAATATCTTCGTTCGGAATATCCTCCAGAAGGGCATTTTTGATTATTGAATCAACAAGAAACCAATTCACTTTTTAATCCCCCAATTACTTCCTTGAATTTCTGAATAGCAATTTCCCGATTCCTTTTCTGTTCCAGAGCCGGATTTAGAGTGATACCAGGCGCTTTCGCATCGAGCCTATCCACGAAATCGAACGTACTGTTGATAAGCTTAGCCGCCCTCCTGGAAAACACCAAAGCCTCGAGCAGAGAATTGCTCGCAAGCCTGTTCGCCCCGTGAACCCCGGTGCAGCTTACCTCGCCGCAGGCGAAAAGATTCTTCATGGATGTCCGGGCATACAAATCGACTTCGATTCCGCCCATAAAATAGTGCTGCGCGGGTGTTACCGGTATCACATTGCGCGTAATATCCACTCCTTTTTTCAGGCATTCCCTATAGATTCCCGGAAACCTTTTTACAAGATAGGCGGCCGGCTTAAATGTAATATCCAAGCCCACATAGGGCATCTGCGTTTTCGCTTCCTCTTCAAAGATTCTTTTCGAAACAACATCCCTCGGCAAAAGCTCGTCCACAAACCTTTCCTTATTTTTGTTAATCAGTTTTCCGCCCTCTCCGCGGACAGCCTCGGATATCAGGAACCTTCTTCCGTTCGGCGCTTCTTCATAAAAGGCGGTAGGGTGTATTTGAATGTAGCTCAGATGTTTCACTTTTATCCCGTTTTTCAATGCAATTGCAATCCCGTCGCCGGTTACGCTGCGATAATTCGTAGAGTTTTTAAATAAGCCGCCTATTCCTCCGGAGGCCAATAGGACGAATTTGGAATGTATGAAAAAGGCTTTCCCGTTTTTGACGGCTATTCCCCCGCAGCAGATATTGCCCACCCGGAGAATATCAATCAGGCAGGTGCCTTCATAAACCGTAATATTCCTTCTTCTTTTTACTTCCTTATAAAGGGCTTCTGTGACCTTTTTCCCGGTTTGGTCTTTACAATGTACGATGCGGTTAATGCGGTGAGCGCCTTCTCTGGTATATTGCAAATCCCCATGCTCCCTGTCAAATTCCACACCGTACCGGATGAGTTCGTTAATATTCTCTCTTGATTCCCTTGCCAGAACCTTTACGGCCGCAACGTTATTTTCATATTTTCCGGCTTTTAAGGTATCTTCTACAAAGAAATCCAAGTCGTTTTCATCCCTTGCCACGGAAATGCCGCCCTGGGCAAGATAGCTGTTGCATTCTGCCGCTTCCGCTTTTGTAATTAACAACACCTTTAAATCCTGTCTCAGGTTCAAAGCGGCGTACATTCCCGCGACCCCGGTTCCGACAATCAGCACATCAAAATACACATCCAAAGGATCACCTTCCCCAAATATGCATATTTGCCAATGCTTTATATGCTTTTCCTCTTATTTCTTCGTCAACCGTTATCGCATACTGCATATTCTGCAGGCAGGAATATACATCTTCAAGCCTTGTTTTCTTCATATTTACGCATGTCATAGAACCATACGGAGTATAAAATTTCTTATTGGGATTTCTTTTCTGAAGCTCATGCAGTACGCCCTGTTCCGTTACAATCAGATATTTTTCCGAATCGCCCGCTGTGGCATATTCTATGATTTCTCCGGTGCTGCCTACAAAATCCGCCAGTTCCCGGACAACCCTGTCGCATTCCGGATGCGCCAATACCTGAATGCCCGGGTGGATTGCTTTTGCCTTTTCAATCACTTCAGCTTTTACTTTTTTATG
>JAAYWU010000017.1 GCA_012516295.1 Clostridiales bacterium
CTGTGTTGCGCCGCCCATTCCGGCCAGCGCGCCGCCCGCAATCTGGGAAAGGATGATGGTGCTGCCGACGCCGATGCCGGAGTATTTTGCAAAATTTTCATTCTGCCCGGTGATACGGATCGCATAGCCCCATTTTGTCCTATACAGGAACAGGTAGGTCAGAACGACCATCACAATTGCTATGAAAATACCCATGTGCACCCCGGTCCTCGGGATGATGACAGCCAGTCTGGCGCTGTCCGGGAAAGAATGGGAGGCAATATAGCCCGCGTCCGGGTCCATGAGCATGTATTGAAGGATATAGCTCCCGAAGAACAAAGCGATATAGTTCAGCATGAGGGAAGAAACAACTTCATTTGCTTTCCATTTTACTTTTAATATGGCAGGGATGAGGCAAAGGACAACGCCGAACAGCGCGCCCGCCACAATGGCCACAACGGCATGGATAACAGAAGGCATCTTCACGCCGACGGCAATTATTGCGGCGCCCAGGCCGCCCAGAAAGAAGGAACCTTCCGCCGCCATGTTAAATTGGTTGCATTGGAACATTACTGCGATGGAAAGGCCGCCGAATGTAAGCGGGATGAAAAGTTCCAGCACATTTCCGAAATTGCGCATCGTCATAATCGGTCCCGCCAAAAACCATTTCAATGCGTTCAGCGGCTGTTTACTTGCAAACATAATCAAAAGCAAAGCGACCAGTAACGAAATTCCGATTGCAACAATGACTCTGAAAATTTCGAACCGGTTCTCGATTGTCTTGCTGGAGTACGATTGCTTATTTTTCATGAATGACATCTCCTATTTCTTCGGGCGACATTTTTTTAATGCCCAGCATATATTCTCCCATTTCCTGCTCGGTGATGTTTTTGGTATCGGGGAAATATGCTGCAATCTCTCCTTCATACATAACGATCAAGCTGTCGGAGAGCTCCATGACTTCGTTCAGGTCCGCGGAAATCAGCACAATGGCAGAACCCTGGTCGCGAAGTTTTACAATCTGTTTACGGACAAATTCGGTGGCGCCTACGTCGATGCCTCTGGTCGGCTGGTCAACCAGAATAAAGTCCGGATTGGAAGAGAATTCCCTTGCGACGACGACTTTCTGAATGTTACCGCCGGAGAGCATCCGGATCGGCTGTTCCCTTCCGTCGCACTTTACAAGGTATTCCTTTATATTCCTGTCCGCTTCCTCGTTGATCATTTTGGCCTTTTGAAGTCCGTTATGGTTATATTCCTTTTTATAGAAACGGTCGGAAATCAGATTTTCCTTTATGCTGACGTCGCCCGCGATGCCGAAGGTCATACGGTCCTCCGGAACATGGGACGTTTTCAGCTCCCGAATTTTGCGAATGGAAAGATTCTGAATTTCCACACCCTTGATTTTTACGCTTCCGTTGAAATACGGCCTTAAACCGGTAAGGATTTCCGCAAGCTCGCTCTGTCCGTTTCCTTCAACGCCGGCAATGCCGAAGATCTCGCCTCTGCGGACGTCGAAGCGGACTTTGTTCAGAATCGTCTTACCGAACTTATTAACGGCGGACAGTTCGCGAACGCTTAGGATGGTTTCCGTCGGATGGGCCTCTGTTTTCTGAATATCGAGAACGACGTTGCGTCCCACCATGCTGTTGGAAATATCCTGTTCGCTCAGCTCTTTCACATCTGCCTCGCCAACCGAGCGCCCGTCCCTTAAAATGGTGATTCTGTCGCAGATTTCCTTTATTTCTCTTAATTTGTGGGAGATAAAAATAATGGTATGCCCCTGCTTTTTCAGCTCTTTCAACTGTACAAACAGTTCCGTTGTTTCCTGCGGGGTTAATACGGCGGTAGGTTCGTCCAAAATCAGGATTTTCGCTCCGCGCATAAGTGCCTTTAAAATTTCAACCTTTTGTTTCTGCCCGACAGGAAGGTCTTTCACATGCGCTTTGGGGTCGATGTCAAAGTTGTATTTTTTCGCAACCTCCTCTGTCATTTGCACGGCTTTGGCAAAATCGAAGAGGAACATGTTTTTCGGTTCAATTCCCATTACCATGTTTTCGGCAACGGTGAGGGAGGGGGCCAGCATAAAATGCTGGTGAACCATTCCGATTCCATATTTGATCGCGCTGGACGGATTGTGAATCTGTACTTCCTTTCCGTTCAGAAGGATTCTGCCGGAATCGGGGGTTTCAATGCCGAAAAGGACTTTCATCAGCGTGCTTTTTCCGGCTCCGTTTTCGCCGACCAGGGCGTGGATTTCCCCTTTGCGAACAGAAAAGTTCACGTTTTTATTGGCAACAAATCCGTTTGGATAAACCTTTGTGATGTTTTCCATGACTAAAACATTGTCTGCAACATTTTCTGCCATTTCAGTAGCACTCCATTCTTGAATGAAATAGCGATAATTTTCCCGCAAAAATAGTTATGAAGGACGGCCTTTAAGGTTGGTAAAATGTTTTACTAAACTAGCAAAAGTAATGACTCGAATATCAATATATTAGGCTGAATCGGTCGAAATGTCAATATATTTATCAAAAATATTTACACATTTTGGATTTTTATTGGATAGAATAGAATATTTTGCTTGATTTTCGATTGATTTATGTTATACTGAATTCAGTAAAATGTTTTATCAAACTTGCTTGGAAATGCTAAAGGAGGGCCTGCTTTGCGTACTACGGTAAAGGATGTTGCAAAAGCAGTAGGGTTATCTACGACAACGGTGTCTTTAGTTCTGAATAATAAGCCAAACCGCATCCCGGAAGCAACGCGAAAGCTTGTGCTGAAAGCAGCGAAAGAATTAAATTACAGGCCCAATCATATAGCTGTCAGTATGGTAACCAAGAAGACGCATACGATCGGCTTGATTTTACCGGACATCAGTAACCTGTATTTTTCGGAGCTAGCGAAGGTGATCGAAGAACAATGCCATAAATATGGTTATAATGTGCTTTACGGCAATACGAACGGTACGCTGGAGCATGAATTCGAATACTTGAATTTGTTTGTAGACCGCAGCGTTGATGCGATTATCATGACGGTTTCATCGAATTATAGTGAAAAAGAAGTAAACCGTCTGTATGAAATTGCAGAAACAAACAATGTCCCTATTATGATGGTGGACCGCGCGCTGGATGATCCGCGTTTTATGTCGGTTCTGCTTGACCAGAAGCTTGGCGGTTTCCTTGCCACAAGTTATCTGATCAACCTTGGGCACAAGAAAATCGCCTGTATTACCGGGCCGAAGGACCTTCGCATCAGTATCGAACGTCTGGAAGGGTATAAATCGGCTCTGGAGGACGCGGGCCTTCCGTTTGACCGGTCGCTGGTGATTGAAGGGGATTTCAGCGTTGACAGCGGGAGCCGGGCGCTTTCGTATATCCTTGGGCAAAACGCGACGGCGGTTTTTTCCCTGAACGATATGATGGCGATCGGCGTTTATCGGGAATGCCGCCGGTATCACCTGAATATTCCGCAGGATTTGTCGATTGTCGGCTTTGACGACATTTTTATCGACGAGTTTTTGGAGCCGCCGCTTTCAACCATTGCACAGCCCGTGCAGGAAATAGGGAAATACGCGGTAAAGAAAATGATGAGTGTTTTGGAGGAAAAAAAGAATCTCTGCACGGACGCCGGGAATACGAAGATTTTCAAACCGGCGCTGAAGGTTCGCGGAAGCGCGATAAAATTCATGGAAAAGAAGCAAATATAAAGAAGGAGCAAGCATGAGTATACTGAATTTTGGTTCTTTAAATATAGACCACGTTTATCATGTCGACCATTTCGTCAGGCCGGGGGAAACCATTTCCGCCGAGCGCCTGGACTATTTCAGCGGCGGAAAGGGTTTAAACCAATCCATTGCCCTTGCAAAGGCCGGCGCAAATGTTTACCACGCGGGGAAAATCGGCGTCGATGGCGAAAGCCTGAAACAAATCCTTTCGGACAACGGCGTGCATACGGATTATATTGAAATGACAAACGGAGTAAACGGCCATGCTTTGATTCAGGTTGTCCCGTCCGGTCAGAACAATATTATTATTTACGGCGGTTCGAACCATGAAATCACAGAGGAGTACGCAGACAGGGTTCTGGAACATTTCGGGGAAGGCGATCTGGTTTTAATGCAAAATGAGACCAGCAGCATCGATTACATCGCGCGGAAATGTGCGCAGAAAAAGATTAAAATTGCGATCAATCCATCCCCGATCAGCAAAAAACTGCTGGACACCTTTCCTTTTGAGTTGGTATCCCTCTTTTTTATTAATGAAATAGAAGGCAGGGAACTGTCCGGAAAGGAAAAAACGGATGAGATTCTGGATTCCCTGCTTGAAAAGTATCCGAATTCCGCTTTTGTTTTGACCCTTGGGCATAACGGTGTTGTCTATCGGGATAAAAACAATACCTTTACGCACGGAATCTATGACATAAAGGTAGTCGACACAACGGCGGCGGGCGATACGTTTACCGGATACTTTTTGGCCTGTTACGCGGCGGGTGAGCCGGTTCCGGATTGCCTTCGCAAGGCTTCCATTGCATCCTCCCTTGCGGTTTCAAGGCCCGGGGCGGCGCCGTCCATTCCTCGGATGGCGGAAGTCCGGGAGGCAACATCGCATTTAAAATATGTGGAGTTTCAAAATACGCTCTCTTAAAGAAATGTTGTAAAATATTCCGAAAAAAGCCGGGGCAGCCAGCCCGAAAAGGTTGGCTGCCCCGGCTTTTGCTTTGCAGCGGAAAATCATATTCCAC
>JAAYWU010000214.1 GCA_012516295.1 Clostridiales bacterium
GTACCGCAGCGGCGGAGGAACCGGCACCCCCGGCAAAACAGCGCAAACCGCGGCGTCAGTCGCAAAAAAAGGCGCAGCAGTCAAAAGCCCCGCAAGTAATTGCACAGCTGAGCAAGGCGAAATCTTCGAAATCGGCAGATCAGCCCGGACAGCCAAAGCAGACACGTGTGAAAAGGCAGACACAGCGCCAGCAGAGCAAGCGCGGCAAACAGCAGAAACCCTCGATCCGGGTTTATTTTTTGGGCGGCTTGAACGAGATCGGAAAAAACTTTACCCTGTTTGAATGTGAAAACGATATGGTTATTGTGGACTGCGGCATGGCATTCCCCGACGGCGATATGCTCGGGGTTGATCTGGTGTTGCCGGATTTCACTTTTGTGGAGCGCAATGTGGACAAAATACGCGGCGTTGTGCTGACCCACGGCCACGAGGACCATATCGGCGCAATCCCTTATCTTTTGAAGAAAATCAACGTACCGGTTTATGGTACGCCGCTGACGCTTGGTCTTGTGGAAGGCAAGCTGAAAGAGCATGGTTTGCATGGAAAGGCAAAAATGCATGTGGTTCGCCCCGGCGGGCAGGTGAAGCTCGGCTGCATGAATGTGGAGTTTATCCACGTGAACCATTCCATACCGGACTCTGTCGGACTTGCCATCCATTCTCCGGCAGGTACGGTTATTCATACCGGAGACTTCAAAATCGACTGTACGCCCGCACAGGGAGAAATGATTGACCTTTCCCGCTTTGCCCAGTTGGGACAGGAGGGCGTTCTTGCCCTGTTTGCGGATTCCACTAACGCGGAGCGTCCGGGCTATACAATGACCGAAAGCAAAGTCAACGATTCCTTTGAGCGCCTCTTTAAACGGGCGGAGAACAGCAGAATCATAATAGCGACCTTTGCTTCCAATATCAGCCGCGTGCAGCAGATTATCAACTGCGCGGTGAAATACGGGCGGAAGGTTGCGCTTTCAGGCCGCAGCATGATCAACGTGATGGGCATCGGTGTGGAGATGGGTTATCTGGATGTCCCGGACGGCGTTTTAATCGATCTGGACCTCATTAACCGTTATCCGAAGGAAAAGGTCGTTTTGGTTACAACGGGCAGCCAGGGGGAGCCGATGAGCGCCCTGACGCGCATGGCGTTTGCTGACCACCGTAAGGTGGAGGTCGGCCCCGGCGATTTCATTATTATTTCGGCAAGACCGATTCCGGGCAACGAAAAAACGGTCGGAACGGTAATCGACGAGCTGATGAAACGCGGCTGTGAAGTGGTGTATGAATCCATGTACGAAGTCCATGTTTCCGGACACGCCTGCCAGGAAGAATTGAAGCTGATGCAGGGAATTACGAAACCGAAGTATGTTATCCCTGTGCACGGCGAGCAGAAACACCTGCGTAAGCATGCCAGGCTGGCCTTTGCGATGGGCAAAACAGCCTCGGAAGTGTATATCGGCGATATCGGTGACGTATTGGAACTGAATCAGGATTATATGAAAAAACTTCCCTCCGTTCCTGCCGGCCGCGTGCTGGTGGACGGCCTTGGAGTCGGCGATGTGGGCAGTATTGTCCTTCGGGACCGCAAGCACCTTGCAGAGGACGGGTTGATTGTTGTAGTTTGTACCATTGCGCAGGAGGACGGGCACGTTATTTCCGGCCCGGACGTGGTTTCGCGCGGATTTGTCTATGTGCGTGAATCGGAGCCGCTGATGGATGAGGCGAAGGAACTTGTCAACTCTGTTCTGGAAAGTTGTGCCGGCAACAATATTCATGACTGGGGAACGCTGAAAACAAGAATTAAGGACGAGCTTTCCCGTATGCTGTATGACCGGACAAAGCGTAATCCGATGATTCTGCCGATCATAATGGAAGTTTAAGCGCCAAAGGGGTAATAGTTTTGAAAAGAAGAGTGTGGGTATCATCACCGGTATTCTTTGTAATCACCGCTGTTATGCTCATCATGGCCTGTATCAGCTATTTTTATAATCCGATTTTATTTTACGTTGAAATGACGCTTGTGGTCTGTTCCGTCATTGCGGTGATCCTTTTGACGGAACAGTTTAAGGCGCATGTGGCTACCGCAGTAAAAAGCGCCCAGAAGATCCTTTCCGGGGATGAATACCGCGCGTTGATGGATTTCACCATGCCGGTTGCGGTGGTGGGAGAAGCGGGCGATATCATCTGGGTAAACAGCGCCTTTTCCACTAAAGTCGGAGGAAAGCATGAATGCAGGGGAGAAAATATTTTAAAATTCATTTACCCCAAAACCATTAATCAGATCATGGGCAGCAGCGGTACCGATATTACTGTCGGTGACCGGAATTTTACGGTCTTTGCCGCGAAAACCGAATATGGAAGTATTCTGTATTTTATTGATGACACATATTATAAAGAAATCAACCGTGAATATATTGAACAGCGGCCGGTTGTCATGATCGCCTCTTTCGACAATCGGGAGGAGCTCGCCCGCGATTCCAGCGGAAGCGAAGATACCCGCATTGCCTCGGAAGTTGAA
>JAAYWU010000215.1 GCA_012516295.1 Clostridiales bacterium
AAATAGAAGAGCGGAGGGCAGAGAATGGCTATTCGGATTGACGGAAAAGCAGTTGCGGAAAAAGTCCGCGCAAAGGTAGCCATTGAAGTGGAAGAATTAAAAAAACAGGGCGTTACGCCCGGGCTGGCGGTCGTAATTGTCGGGGATGACCCCGCATCGAGGACTTATGTCAACAACAAGAAAAAAGCTTGTGCGCAGGTTGGGATCTATTCCGAGGAATATGCGCTTCCAGCATCCACTTCACAGGATGAACTGATGGAGCTGGTTGCAAAACTGAATGCGAAAAAAGACATTCACGGGATTCTGGTTCAGTCCCCTCTACCGAATGGACTGGATGAGAAAGCTGTGGTGGAAGCGATTCATCCGGAAAAGGATGTTGACGCGTTTCACCCGTCCAATGTTGGCAGGATTATGATTGGGAATTATCATTTCCTGCCCTGTACTCCTGCGGGTGTTATTGAGCTTCTGCGCTCGGAAAATATTGAAATTGCAGGGAAAAACTGCGTTGTAATCGGCCGCAGCAATATTGTCGGCAAACCGATGGCCATGCTTTTGCTTCATAATAACGGTACGGTGACAATTTGTCACAGCAAAACAAAAAATCTGAAGGAAGTTTGCAGGAACGCGGATATTCTTGTCGCAGCGGTTGGAAAACCGAAGTTTGTAACCGCGGATATGGTCAAGCCCGGCGCCGCGGTGATCGACGTTGGCATGGACCGTGATGAAAACGGCAAACTGTGCGGCGATGTTGATTACGAAAATGTAGAGAAGGTGGCTTCCTACATAACACCGGTTCCAGGCGGCGTAGGTCCGATGACGATTGCAATGCTTCTTCAAAACACGGTAACAGCAGCTAAAAGTCAAAACGGGCTAAAATAAGCGTTGCTTTTGGGTGCTGTCCAATAGAGGTTTTATAATGGACAACCTTTTAGAAAAAATTAATTTTCCGAAAGATTTGCAAAATTTTTCAATCAGCGAGCTAAATGAACTCTGTAGTGAAATACGTGAAAAAATTATAAAAACAGTTTCCAACAACGGGGGGCACTTGGCTTCCAATTTAGGCGTTGTGGAATTGACCGTTGCATTGCACCGGGTGTTTTATTCCGAATATGATAAAATTGTTTGGGATGTCGGGCATCAATCCTACACGCATAAAATCCTGACTGGCAGGCGCAAAGCGATTTCAACAATCCGGACAAAGGGCGGCCTTTCCGGGTACCCCAACCGGCAGGAAAGCCCCTACGACGCATTTAATTCGGGGCACAGCAGTACCTCGATTTCAGCAGCGCTCGGCATCGCCAATGCAAAAATGCTGACCGGCGAACCCGGCCATGTAATCGCCGTTATCGGTGATGGCGCGCTGACCGGCGGCCTTGCCTATGAAGGCTTGAACAATGCGGGGCGCTTTAAAAAGAATTTAATTGTAATTTTAAACGATAATAAGATGTCCATTTCCCGAAATGTAGGCTCCATTGCCCGCTACCTGGCTCACATTCGTACAAAGCCGGGATATTTTCGGGTAAAGGGCAATGTGGAGAACGCTGTCGACAGCCTTCCGCATCTTGGTAAGCCGATTCATCGGTTTCTCTCCAAAACGAAGATGGCCTTAAAACAGATTTTATATAATAACACCATCTTTGAGGACATGGGATTTTACTATTACGGCCCCTTTGACGGACATGATCTGGGAAAATTAATCGATGTTCTGGAAAACGCAAAGAATATTGATCATCCGGTGCTTTTGCACGTACTGACGCATAAGGGAAAAGGCTATTCCTATGCGGAGCAGAACCCGGGGGCATTTCATGGGATTGCAAGTTTTGATATTAAAACGGGGAAATCCCAATCTACCGGTGAAAACTTTTCCAGCGTATTCGGCAACCATCTTTGCACTTTGGCTGCAAACGACAGCCGCATTTGTGCCATAACGGCAGCTATGCAGATGGGAACGGGGCTGACCGGATTTGCAAGACAGTTTCCCGAACGCTTTTTTGACACCGGGATTGCCGAAGAACATGCGGTGACTTTTGCGGGCGGGCTCGCATCCGGGGGTATGCACCCCGTTTTTGCTGTATATTCCACCTTTTTGCAGCGTGGCTATGACCAGATTATCCATGCCGCAGCCATCCAAAAGGTAAAGCTCACTTTTGCCATTGACCGTGCGGGCATAGTGGGCGAGGACGGGGAGACGCATCAGGGAATTTTTGACGTAGCCTTTTTAAATACAATTCCAAATATAACGGTGTTTTCTCCTGCTTATTATGACGAAATGTACCGGAGCTTCGATCAGGCAATCTATCATTGCGATGGGATTTCCGCTGTACGCTATCCAAGAGGAAAACCCTTTTTTAAGCCGTACGATTTTGAAAGCACGGGAATGTCCTTCGATACTTACGGAGAAAAGGACGCGAAAACGGTTATTGTGACCTATGGAAGATTGTTTTCCTTCGCATGTAAAGCGATTTCCGATTTAAAGCAGCATGGCATTTCGATTCGAATTATTAAGTTGAACCGGATTATACCGGTTGACCCGGACGCAGTTGCAAGTGCGGCGGACGCGGAAATGGTCTTTTTCTTCGAGGAAGGGATTCAGCAGGGAGGAATTGGGGAGCATTTCAGCTATCTGCTGAATAAATTTGGATATAAAGGTAAATATTTTCTGCGGGCAATTACCAATTTTGTCCCGCATGCAACCATGCTGCAGTCGCTTAACGCACTTGGACTTGACGACAAGGGCATGGTAAATATGATTCTAACGGAGTGCAAAAATTGATAGAGAAAAAAAGGCTTGACTGTCTGCTTTTGGACCTTGGACTTGCTGAAAGCAGGGAAAAGGCAAAAGCAATGATCATGTTGGGCAATGTATATGTAAATAACCAAAAATTCGACAAACCGGGCACAATGCTGCCGATTGATACGAAAGTGGAAATCCGCGGGGAAAAGATGCCTTACGTCAGCCGGGGCGGCTGGAAACTGGAAAAGGCGCTGTCGGTTTTCCCGATTGATTTGAAAGGCAAAATTGCGATGGACATCGGGGCTTCTACCGGAGGCTTTACCGATTGTATGCTGCAAAACGGAGCGAAAAAGGTATATTCGATTGACGTAGGCTACGGGCAGCTTGCATGGAAGCTGCGGACCGATCCCAGAGTAGTCAACTTGGAACGCACAAATGTACGGTATATTACGCCGGAACAGGTTCCGGATAAAGTGGATTTTTTCAGCGTGGATGTATCCTTCATCTCGCTTTGTCTCGTCCTTCCCCCGGCAAGAGCCTTGATGGCGGAGAATGCGCAGGCTGTCTGTCTGATTAAACCGCAATTCGAGGCGGGACGCGGAAAGGTCGGCAAAAAAGGCGTTGTAAGGGATAAAGGCGTCCATATAGAAGTGATTGATAAAATCGTCCATTTCGTATTAGAAAACGGTTTTTCCATATTGGGGCTGACGTATTCACCGATAAAAGGGCCGGAAGGTAATATTGAATATCTGATCTTTCTTCAAAAATCCGACGAACCGGCTAGTGTCGAACTGGATATAAAAGGGATTGTGGAAGAGTCGCATAAGCAATTAAGTGGTGGTGACTAATTTGAAAGTAGCCCTCATTCCGAATTTAAGCAAACATAACGCTCAGCTCCACACGCTGGAGGTCGTTCATAAGCTTCACAAATTTGGGGCAGAAGTCTTTATGCGTTCCAATTTGAAAGGGTGTTTTGCAAATTCAAGGATCACATTTTACGATGATTTTGACAAAATGATGTTCGACTGCGACGTGGTGATCGCCGTAGGCGGCGACGGAACGATCATTCATTGTTCCCGGCATGCGGCGGTGGCGGGAAAACCGATTTTAGGCATTAATGTTGGTCGGCTCGGATTTGTGGCCGAATTGGAAACGAATGAATTGGACAGACTGAAGGATTTAGTCGATGGCAATTATGAAATTGAAGACCGGATGCTTCTGGAAATCCGGCTTGATAATAACGGTCGTAAGGAAACCTATTACGCATTAAACGACGCGGTGATCGCGCGGGGGGCGCTGTCCAGAATATTGGATTTTACCGTGCATTTCAACCGCAAGAATGTTTGCAATTACCGTGCGGACGGGTTGATAGTCTCTACGCCTACCGGCTCGACCGCCTATTCTCTTTCCGCCGGCGGGCCGATCATCGACCCGAGTATCGGCTGTATTTTGCTTACGCCGATCTGCCCCCATTCCCTGTTAACCCGGCCGGTTGTTTTCGGTCCGGATGCAAAATTAAGCGTTACGGCTACTTCAAACTATAACAGCGAGATTTTTCTTACTATTGACGGGGACACTTTTATTCAGATTGAGGATAACCAAAAAATTGATTTTTGCCGTTCCGAGCGTGCGGCTGGCATTATAAAACTAAAGGATAACAATTTCTATGAGGTTGTTAATAAAAAATTAACGGAAAGGAGAATTTAATTTGAAA
>JAAYWU010000216.1 GCA_012516295.1 Clostridiales bacterium
AAATTAGTATCCGTCCGAATCAGGATTCGAGAATGGCGGACAGAGCCTCATCAATTTCGTTGATGTAATCATCGAACATTTCCAATTTATTGTTGGGAATATCATACTTCATTTTCACTATTTTATCGAACAACCCGGTCTGTTTTATCACCGAAATCGGAACGGAAGCGGTTACAAGCTGCTTCGATTTCTTATAAAGATGAAGGATAACTTCCATCATCCGCTTCTGCTTTTCAAGCGGAACATAGGTGTCTTCCGCATGAAATGCGTTCTGCTGAAGGAAACCGACGCGGATAAGACGCGCAATTTCAATAATCAGCTTCTGATCGTCCGGCAGAACATCCGAACCAATCAGCTTTACGATTTCCATTAACTGGCTTTCTTCCTGTAAGATGCGGTTAACCTGTACGCGGTATTTTAAAAATTCTTTGCCAAGGTTCTTTTCGTACCATGGGTCAAGATCGCTAAAATACTCGCTGTAGCTTTGCGTCCAGTTGATTGCCGGGTAATGTCTCGCGTAAGCGAGGGCTTTGTCCAGCGCCCAGAAACAGCGGGTGAAACGCTTGGTGTTCTGCGTAACCGGTTCGGAAAAGTCCGAACCCTGCGGGGAAACGGCGCCGATAATTGTAATGGAACCGTTCGTGTTATTCAGATTCTTTACCATTCCGGCGCGCTCGTAAAATTCGGATAAGCGGCTCGGCAGATAGGCGGGGAAGCCTTCTTCCGCCGGCATTTCTTCCAGGCGGCCGGAAATTTCACGCAGTGCTTCTGCCCAGCGAGACGTAGAGTCCGCCATAATAGCAACATGGTAACCCATATCGCGGTAATATTCGGCAAGCGTAATGCCGGTATAAATAGAAGCTTCGCGCGCCGCAACCGGCATATTGCTCGTGTTCGCAATCAAAACAGTACGGTCGGTCATCGGCCTGCCCGATTTCGGGTCCATCAGCTCCGAGAATTCGTCCAGAACCTGGCACATTTCGGTGCCACGCTCGCCGCAGCCGACGTAAATGATAATGTCGGCGTCGCACCATTTTGCAAGCTGGTGTTGCGTCATGGTTTTTCCCGTGCCGAAACCGCCCGGAATCGCCGCTGTGCCGCCCTTGGAAATGGGGAACAGGGTGTCGATTACACGCTGGCCGGTTATGAGCGGAACTTTTGTCTGGAGACGATCGGACACCGGGCGCGGCGTACGAATCGGCCATTTCTGGCAAAGAGTGAGCTTGTGGATTTCACCGTGCTGATCCTCCAGCTCGAGAATGGTATCGTTTACCTTATACTTCCCGTTTCCAGCGACTTTCTTTACAACGCCGGAAAGCAGGGGAGGGACCATGCACTTATGTGTTATAATGGTTGTTTCCGGGCACTCGGCGTAAATATCGCCGCCCTTCAGCCGGTCGCCTTCGCGCACCTTTATGGTTACATCCCAAAGGCGGTTTTCGTCCAGCGCGGAAACGTTGCTGCCGCGCGCGATGAACGCACCGGATTGCTCCGCAACGCTTTTGAGCGGCCGCTCGATTCCATCGAAAATATTATCGATGATTCCGGGGCCTAAGGTTACGTTCATAGGGCTCCCGGTACCGTAGATCGGTTCGCCGGGCCGCAACCCGGTAGTTTCTTCGTAAACCTGGATGGTAATAAATTGGTCCGTAATACCGATGACTTCACCGACGAGACGTTCATTGCCGACATAAACCATCTCCATCATCGAGAAGCTGCGTGAGTTTTTAACGGTTACTACGGAACCATTAATGCAGTATATAATATTCTGATTCTCCATCTTCTTCATCTCCGATATCACTAGGTATAGGTCAGACTACGGCCAAACCTGAGTTTTCCTCAAACCACTCACGCTGATTCTCTAACTGGGCATCGAGCGTTTCGTCCGCTGCAATACCCATCTCAGAGTTATATGCAAGAATGCCGCCGATATGGATATCGTCGCTGATCCTAAATTCGCAGTCGTTTCCAAAAGCTTTTTGAATCAGCTCTTTGTACTGCTCATCCTCTTTACGGATACACAATACCGTACCCGGCTTACGGAAGGTCTTCGACAATATCTTCGCTTTCTTAACCAGCAAATCCTCGTAGCCCTTTTCTTTTGTAAATTCGGAAAGTGCTTTTTTTGCCCGCTCGAACACCTCGTCCGCAATTTTTCTGCGTTTTGAAAGAAGCTCTGTCCGAACGTTCATTTCCCGCTGTGCCATTTCCTTTGCAATGCCGTTTCGCATCTCGGCCATTTCCTTCTGGATCAGCCGGTAAGCTTCGGTTAACACGTCAACTTCCGCTTCTTCAAGCTCTTTCTTCTTAAATGCTTCTATTTCTTGTTCAATTTTTTTACGCTGTTTTTCAGCGTAGTGATTGATTGCTACATAAAATTTGTTTATTTTATCATCGTTGACAGCCATAACAACCCCCCGTTTCGCCGTCAAGCGGCTTAAATATTCAGCCCGATTGCCTCGCGGACATAACGGGTAATCGAATCCTTTGTACGGCCGTTGCCGTGTCTGTCCGGAATTTCCAGGATAAGCGGGCGCTTCTGGTTGAGCTTCAGGTCATAAACCATGTCCGGGCAAAGGGAGATCAGGGTTTCGGTCATCAAAATGACCGCTACGTCCTCCATCTCCATTGCCTCTTTCAAGGCTTTTTGCACTTCGGCGGCTTCATGTACGACAACGCCTTCAATTCCCGCCAAGCGAAGCCCAACCTGCGTATCCACATTGTCGCTGATTAGATAAAAGCGCATAAAACATGCACCTCTGCTTTCAATGGGTTAAATCTTGTTCAGGATAAGAATAGAAATCAACAGTCCGTACAATGCGATACCTTCGCCCAAAGCAACGAAAATCAAAGCTTTACCGAAAACCTTCGGTTCTTCGCTTGTCGCACCGATAGCCGCAGGAGCCGCAGCTGCAACAGCGATTGCACCGCCGATACCGGAAATTGCCGTAACAGCTGCGGCGGCCATTAAGCCAAGGCCTTTGCCGGAATCGGAAGCAGAAGCTTCTTGAGACTGGGAAGTGGTTGCTGCTGCATTCGCGTCAGTTCCGGTTGTTGCGGAAGCGACGACAGGAACAGCAAACGTAAGAAGGCAGACGGCCAGGAAAGCAAAGATCTGCGTAGCCGCAGCCTTGCTTGGTTTTTTTCCGCTTTTAACGCAGCGGATTGAAAAAATAACAGACACTACTAAGAAAATTACCGGTAAACAAATTAATACTTTCATCATGATACTTCCTCCAACTATTTATTAAATAGAATTAGTCGTAAAAAACATTACTGCTCTTTACGAACAACAACTGGGTTGAACGGACGGCCTCCGCCGTCGAAGAAGCGGCTGAACATTTCATAAAATTCAAGCCTTAAAACCTGAATGCCGACGAGCAGGCCCTCCAGCGCCATTACAAACGCGTTGCCGATTACGACAATAAGGAGGTAGCCGATGCCGCTGGACATTTCAGCAAGTGTAAATACAACCAGCATCATGCCGGCATGAACCAGAACAAAGGCGCCCACACGCAGGAAACTCATAGTATTGGTGGCGTAGCTCAGCATAAACTCGAACAGTTCAAAGAAATTCTGCATAATGTAATCGCCCCATGCCTTTGGTTTCCAGTTGGGCTTGCGCTTCAGCAAATCCCCCAATATGTCGCGGAAGAACATACAGATGATTGGGACAATAAGGCAGAAGATAATGAAGGTTCTATTTACAATCTGCCAGCCAAACGCAATTTGTCCGCCAAAGCCGAATACCAGCGAGGAATAGAAAATTAATCCTGCAAGACCGCTTGGCCCGAAAAATGCGCTTCCGTAGTCTTTCCTTTTTAAAGACGAATAAATATTGACCAGCATTGCAAGGATAACCAGTGAAATACCGATTCCAACAGCCGAATAAACAATCATGCCGGTGGTTTCGGGTTTTAATACTTCAACCGGCTTTTCCGCAAATCCAATCGCTTTATAGAATGGATCCAGCGCATGTTCGAATCCGAAAACCGAACCGAATATGATCCCGAAAATGCCGGCAGAGATGCCGCAGGCAACCATAACCTTGCCGAGCTTCATTTTCTT
>JAAYWU010000217.1 GCA_012516295.1 Clostridiales bacterium
ACCAAAAGCATTTTGGTGTAAGTAAGCGCCTTGTCCTTGATGTATTCTTCGGCGTTTTTATTTTCGATTTTCTGGTCCAGAACCGGTTTGGTAGGGTCTTCTTTCAGGGCGTCCGCGCTCTGGTATGCAGAATACAGGTTGTAGATGTACACGCCGATCGGAACGGTTAAGTTGCTGTTTTTCATTGCCCAGCTTTTGTCGGTGCCGGTACACGCTGCGGTGCCAACCGCCATAATAAACGCGAGAAGGAGGGCGGCTCCTTTTTTCAAAGTTTTTATCATAGTTACCTCCATACGCTTGCGCGCGAAATTCCGAGATGGTAAACACGCGAGCTTTCTTTAGCATAACCAATTTTATCATTATACATGAATAAAATGGACTTGTCCAGCGAAAAGCTGTCACATTTTGCCGACACGATAAAAATACCAGTCCGCTAGCTGTCCTTTTGAATCACGTTGAGGATTTCCGTAAGCGTGTCCAAAGGCGTGGCGCCGGGTTCGATTTTTACGCTGATATACGGCTTGGCCCCCGCGTTGAGCATCACGCGGGAATGGAGGGCGGAAATCAGCGCGCTGACCTGCTTCATGTCGATCTGCTTCTTGTAAAGCAGAAGCACGTCGTTCTGCTGCTTGATTTCATAGATGCCGAGCTGGGAAGCAAGGTTCCGGAGCAGCGCAATTTCAATCAGGCCGTTTACGCTTTCCGGCGGGTCGCCGAAGCGGTCGATCAGCTCGTCGGTCACGTCGAGCGCGTCTTCGCGCGTGCGGATATCGGCGATGCGGCGGTAAATTTCCAGCCGCTGGCTGAGGTTTGAAATATAGCTTTCGGGAATATGCGCCTGTACCTGCATGTCAACAAGGCATTCCTGATCGTATTCCTGCGGCGTTTCGCCCTTTTCGCGGCTGATCGCTTCAGCCAGCAGGTGCAGGTACATGTCGTAGCCGACGGCTTCCATATGCCCGTGCTGTTCGCCGCCCAGGATATTGCCCGCGCCGCGGATTTCCAGGTCGCGCATGGCGATTTTAAAGCCGGAGCCGAATTCCGTAAATTCGCGGATTGCGGAAAGGCGCTTCTGCGCAATTTCGGTCAGCACCTTGTTGGGCGTGAAGGTCAGGTATGCATAAGCGCGGCGGCTGGAACGCCCCACGCGCCCGCGGAGCTGGTGAAGCTGGGAAAGCCCCATGCGGTCCGCGTTTTCGATAATTAAGGTATTGGCGTTCGGCACGTCCACGCCGGTTTCAATAATTGTGGTGCAGACAAGAACGTCGATTTCGTGTTCAATCAGACGGCGCCAAACCTCGGAAAGCTCCTGCTCGTTCATCTTGCCGTGGCCGAAGCCGATGCGCGCTTCGGGGATCTGTTCCTGCAAACGGGCGGCGGTGCGCTCGATGGTCGCAACGTCGTTGTGCAGATAGTAAACCTGCCCGCCGCGGCGAAGTTCGCGCCGGATAGCTTCGGCGATCAGGCCGTTGTCGTGTTCCAGAACATAGGTCTGTACCGGGTGGCGGTCGTGCGGCGCTTCTTCAATCAGGCTCATGTCGCGGATGCCGGACAGCGCCATGTTCAGCGTGCGCGGAATCGGCGTGGCCGAAAGGGTAAGGACGTCCACGTTTTTGCACAGGGCTTTCAGCTTCTCTTTCTGCGCAACGCCGAAACGCTGCTCCTCGTCGATAATGACGAGGCCGAGGTCGTGGAATTGCACGTCCTTGGAAACCAGCCGGTGCGTGCCGACAACCATGTCGATTTCCCCGCGCTTTAACCGGCGGAGAATTTCCTCCTGCTGCTTCGGGGTGCGGAAGCGCGAAAGAAGCTCGATTTTAACGGGGAAGCCCTCCATACGCTTGGTGATCGTCTGGTAGTGCTGCCACGCAAGGATGGTGGTCGGGACGAGCATGGCGCACTGTTTGGAGTCGGTGATGCATTTGAACGCCGCGCGCAGGGCGACTTCCGTCTTTCCGAAGCCGACGTCGCCGCAGAGCAGGCGGTCCATGGGCGCTTCCCGCTCCATATCGCTTTTGATTTCTTCGATACAGCGGAGCTGTGCTTCGGTTTCCTCAAATTCAAAATGCGCCTCGAAATCGCGCTGCCACTCGTTGTCGGGGGGGAATGCATGTCCCTTTGCCTGCATTCGTTCGGCGTAAAGCTTCATCAGCTCTTTTGCCATGTCCTTAACCGCCGCGCGGACGCGCGCCTTGGCCTTCTGCCATTCCGCGCCGCCCAGGCGGTGCAGCTTTACGGTCGCGTCCTCGCGCGGGCCGATGTATTTGGAAACCATGTCCAGTTGGGTAACCGGGACATAGAGGGTATCTTTTTTGGCGTAGCGTAATTTGATGTAATCCTTGACGACACCGTGCATGTCGATTTTGTGAATTCCTTCAAATACGCCGATGCCGTGCGCCGCATGCACGACATAATCGCCGGGCACCAGCTCGGCAAGGCTGTAAATTTCCTGGCTGTTCTTACTGCGCTTTGCTTTTTTCTTCGGGGCGGAAATCAGGCGGCCGTGGGTAATCAGCCCGAAAAACGCGCCCGGATACTCCAGCCCGGCGGAAAGCGCGCCGGAGGTAACCACGACGGTTCCGCGCTCGACCTTTTCGGGATGCTCCACATAGGCGGCGGGAATGCCCTGCGCCTGTAAGTCCGCAACGGCGGTCTGCGCCGCGCGCTCATTGCCGGCAAGGACAACGCATGCCCATTTGTTTGCCAGCATGTTCTGCACATCCTCGCCAAGAAGCTGGGTGCTGCCGCCCCAGACGGAAAGCTGGCGCGCGGTCATGTTCAGAAGGGTGCGCACAGGCGTGTCGTAGCTGCCGCGCACGAAGGTGTCCAGATAAACGGCGCCGCGCGCAAAGCGCTCCAGCGCGTAAGCCCAGTCGCCGCCGAAGGTGTCCAGCCCGCGGCAGAGCGTACCGTCCGCCAGAAGGGCTTTCACGTCCTCGCCCCACTGCCAGAGCGTGCTGCGCATGCGCTCCTTTGCCTTCGCGGGTTCGCTGACAAACAGCAGGGTGTCGGGGGTCATGTAATCGAACAGGGTGGCGGTCGAAGGGTATAAAAGGGAAATATACTTATCGGCGCAGCCGAGGTGCAGGCCGTTTTCCAGCTTTTGTGCCTGCTCCGCCAAAACGGCTTTTGCGGCCGGGGCGGTCTTGCCGCGCAGGGAAGAGGCGAGCTTCCCGATTTTCTGCGCTAACAGCCCCGGGTCGTCGATCAGCGCTTCTACGGCGGGCGTGATCGTGATTTGTGGAATGGTTTCGGTGCGGCGCTGGGTTTCCTGATCGAACAGGGAAATGGTGTCGATTTCGTCGCCCCAGAATTCCACCCTTGCCGGGTTCGGCGCTTCGGGCGTGAAAATATCCAGAATACCGCCGCGCTGCGAATACTGCCCGGTGCCGTCCACCTGGTCGGCGCGCTCGTAGCCGCAGCGGTTCAGGGCGTCCAGCACCTGCTCCATGGAAATGGACTGCCCTGTTTTCAGCGAAACGGTCCGCTTTTTCAGCTCGTCCGGCGGTATGGTATACTGTAACGCCGCGTCCAGACAGCAGACAACCGCGTCGCATTCGCCGCTGAGCGTGCGTTCCAGCAGCTGCAGGCGCTGATGCTCGTACTCGTGGCTGCTTCCCGCCGTGTCGCGGAAGGAAAAATCGCGCACGGGGTAAAACAGCGGCTTCATGCCCATGGCGCTCAGGTCGTCGCAAAGGCGCTGCGCTTCGCTTTCGTCGCCGGCAACAACAAAAGCCCTGCGCTGTAGTTTTGCGCAGAGCGAATAGATGATATTGGCTTTGTGAATACCGGAAATCCCGGTTACCGCCGCGGGAAGCGCGCCGGTTTTTACTGCGGCTTCAAGACTTTGGAATTCTTTCAGCCTACTGATTGCATTCGTGAGAAATTTCATGGAATCCCCTTTGTACGGCTGTGATTTTGACTGGCACAAATTCCGTCTTCTACAGGATTTTATTTTTATAGTATATGCTTCGCCGGTACCGTATAACACTATTCCTTACGGAGAGCGGCGTTACAGGATGCTAGGAATTATATCTGTTCATGGCTTCGGAGGCTCTCTCCTGAACCATCAGCTCCACCGAGGAGCACGCATGGTCGATTGCCTCATACACCGCCTTGCGGTCCGCCTCATTGAACTTGGACAACACCCAGTCCGCCAGATCCCATTCGGGGCTTGGTTTTGCGCCGGTGCCGATTTTAATGCGCGGGAAACGGTCGCTCCCGCTCAGGTAAATGATGTTCTTCATGCCGTTCTGGCCGCCGTCGCTGCCTTTCATGCGGATGCGCATGCGGCCGGGCTCAAGCGAGATGTCGTCGTACAGGATGATCGTTTTTTCGGGCGGAAGCTTATAAAAGCGCATGGCTTCCGTTACGCTCTGCCCGCTCAGGTTCATATAGGTCGAAGGCTTTAACAAAAGGACTTTTTTGCCGCCGATCAGCCCTGTTCCGCAAAGCCCCTTGAATTTTATGCGGTCGACGCGCACGCCGAACTTTTCCGCAATATAATCCAGCGCCATGAATCCTGCGTTATGGCGCGTATTTTCGTATTTGGAACCCGGGTTGCCAAGGCCGACGATAAGGTATTCGATTTGGCCGGTGGGTTCGGATTTTGCTGCAAACGGATTCGAAAACATGATATCACCTCATTTTGCCCTCGGGCCGGGGCGCGCAGCGCCGTTTTCCCCTGCGGGCGAAGCCGCACGCAGGTTTAAAGAAAACTCTTTTCCTGCTCTACGCTTTCCGGCGAGGGAACCGCCGGCGGAAAGGCCCGGAAGCCTTGCTTATTTTTCAAAAGGCTGCGGAGCCTGAAGCGTCCCGTCCTTCCCATTTAAAGTGCAGGGGGAGCAGAAACGGTCCGGTTTCCTGCGGGGAATCGCCGGCCGGGATGCGCCTGCGGCGGTGCGCGATGGAACGCGCAGGGATAAGAATAGGGCGGGATGGAAAATCCACCCCACCGCTTCAATTTTTAAAATTATATTTTTTTATTTATCAGACAAACATGGGGGAAACCGGTTTGTCCTCGTAGATGCGCTCAATCGCTTCCGCGAACAGCGGGGCGCCGGGCAGGATCGTGAAGTTGTCGAGCTGCTTTTCGGGCGGCAGCGGAATCGTATCGAGCAGGATGAACTCCTTAATCACGCTTTCTTTGATGCGCTCGATGGCCGGGCCGGAAAGAACGGCGTGGGTCGCGCAGGCGATGACTTCCTTGGCGCCCTTTTCCATGATCGCGCTGGCGGCGTTGCAGAGCGTTCCCGCGGGATCGATCATGTCGGCGACAAGGATAACCCTTTTATCCTTTACGTCCCCGATAATGTTCATGACTTCGCATACGTTGGCCTTCTGGCGGCGCTTGTCCACGATGGCAAGCGGGCAGCCGATGCGCGCTGCAAAATTGCGGGCGCGGGTAACGGAGCCGAGGTCGGGGGAAACAACGACGTATTCGTCGGGTTTGTCGCCGATTCGTTCCTTCAGGAAAGAAGAAAGGATGGGCGCGCCGAGAAGGTGGTCAACAGGAATGTTGAAGAAGCCCTGTATCTGGGGCGCGTGCAAATCCATGGTCAGCACACGGTCGGCGCCCGCGGTCGTAATCAGATCGGCGCAGAGCTTTGCGGAAATCGGGTCGCGGGCCTTGGCTTTGCGGTCTTGGCGCGCATAGCCGAAATACGGCATAACGGCCGTGATACGGGCGGCGGAAGCACGTTTCATCGCGTCAATCATGATGAGGAGTTCCATCAGGTTGTTGTTGACCGGGGCGCAGGTAGACTGAACAATAAAGCAGTCCGAGCCTCGGACCGATTCAAAAAGCGAAAGGGAAATTTCGCCGTCGCTGAAGGTGCTCACTTCGCTTTTTCCCATCGGAAGCCCTAAACACTCCGAAATCTGTTTTGCCACGCGCTGACTCGCATTTGCAGCAAAAATTTTAATATCCTTGCCGTGAAAATTCATTTGCATATCCCCCTAAATATTCTCTCAGTGGTTTATAACCGAAAAAGGCGCTACCGCCTGATTTGGCTTAATTACGCTGTTTTCACACTGCACATAACGCAGACATACGCCGTCGCCCACGGTGCAGTCCGAGACAAAAGAATTCGGCCCCACCGTGCAGCCGCAACCGATAACGGTTTTGCCGCGCAGAATGGTGCCGGGTAAAATGCAGGTATCGCTGCCGATTTTTACATCCGGGCCGATCATGACGCCGTCGCGGCAGGGAATTTCGATTCCGTTTTTCATGTGCCGGGAAAGAATTTCTTCGCGCGCTATGGAATTCAAGGCGTTCAATTGAAGGCAGTCGTTTGCGCCCAGTACGGCGTTGGCTTCGCTGGTGGTGTGTGCCGCGGCCCTTTTGCCGCTTTCGATCAATAGCTTGACCGCGTCGGGAAGATAGTATTCCCCTTGGGCGTTGTTGTTTTGTATTTTATTCAAGATATTCAGAAGGTCGTCTACCTGAAACCAGTAGGCGCCCGAATTGATTTCGCAGATGGACAGGGTTTCGCGGTCCGCGTCCTTTTGCTCTACGATGGCGCGGAGCAGATGGGTTTCGGGATCGCGTACAATGCGGCCGTAGCCGGTCGGGTCGTCCAGCACGGCGGAAATCACGGTGACTGCGTTGCCATTCTCCGTATGGTCCCGGCGCGCTTCTTCAATGACCTTTGCGTTTACGAACGGCGCGTCGCCGTTTAAAATCAATACGTTTTCCCCGCGGTGTGCGCGCAGGAATTCTTCCGCCATCATAACGGCGTGGCCGGTGCCCTTGCGCTCAGCCTGAAAAGCATGGCTGATTTTTACGCCGGTATCGTCGAGGCCGGAAAGGTATTGTTCCACCTTTTCATGCATATAGCCGGTGACGACGCAGATACTGGAAACACCGGCTTCTTCGGCGGAATCGATAACCCATTGCAGCATGGGCTTGAAAAGCACCGGCGAAAGCACCTTGGGGCGGGTGGATTTCATCCGTTTCCCCTCGCCGGCGGCAAGAATGACAGCACAGCATTGTTCTGGCATGTTCTTTCCTCCGTGAATATATTGCGATGCATCAGAGCATAGTAATAACATTTTAACGTTAATTTATTATTTATCTCTATTATCT
>JAAYWU010000218.1 GCA_012516295.1 Clostridiales bacterium
AAGATGAACTGGAGCGGGATTCTTTCCTGGGCGTGTATCGCGCTGGGTATCGCCGTGGTTCTGATCGTTGTGTTAAGCAACCGCCGTCCGCCGCGCGGAGGCCCGGGACGCAAACGCTACCGCCGCCGCTCCAAGCAGCGCAAGAAGCGCTTGCTGAACGATAAATACTATCGGAATTTGAAATATTAAAAACGCAGAGGGATGTGCGAAAGCACATCCCTCTTTTGCTTTTTTTCGGAGGAAATTGCGATTTTCATTTTTAGCTTTCTATGTTATAATAACTTATTATCCATATTAAAAATCTATTGAATTAGGTGATAAATTTGTCGGTACCACGCGAGAAAATTCGGAATTTCAGCATTATCGCGCATATTGACCACGGCAAAAGCACGCTTGCCGACCGCATTTTGGAGCAAACGAAATCGGTCGCGCTGCGCGACATGGAAAATCAGCTGCTCGACAGCATGGATTTGGAGCGCGAAAGGGGCATTACGATTAAGGCGCACGCCGTCACGCTGGTTTACAGCGCGGCGGACGGGCAGGATTACGTATTCAACCTGATCGACACCCCCGGCCACGTGGACTTCAACTACGAGGTTTCCCGTTCGCTCGCCGCGTGCGAGGGCGCGGTGCTGGTTGTGGATGCGTCGCAGGGCATAGAGGCCCAGACCCTTGCCAACCCCTATCTGGCGGTGGACACGGGGCTGGAAATCGTGCCGGTTATCAACAAAATCGACCTGCCGAGCGCCCAGCCGGACCGGGTGCGCGCGGAAATCGAAGATGTGATCGGTATTCCCGCCGACGAAGCGCCCTGCATTTCCGCGAAGCTGGGCACCAACATCGATCAGGTGATGGAACAGATCGTGAAAAACGTGCCGCCGCCGCAGGGCGACGAGAACGCGCCGCTCAAGGCGCTGATTTTCGATTCCTATTACGACGCGTATAAGGGCGTTATTATCCATGTACGCCTGATGGACGGGCAGGTGCACCCGGGCGACACCATCCTTATGATGTCAACGGGCGCGCGGTTCACCGTTGTGGAATGCGGTTACGGGCGCGCCACCGGCTTTGAACCGAGCGACGGGTTAAGCGCCGGCGAGGTGGGCTACATTGCCGCTTCCATCAAGGCCGTAAAGGAAGCGCGCGTGGGCGACACCGTTACGCTTGCGGACAACCCCGCCAAGCAGGCGCTGCCCGGCTACCGCGCGGTGCAGCCGATGGTTTTCTGCGGCATCTATCCCGCGGACGGCGCGCATTATTCCGACCTGCGCGACGCGCTGGAAAAGCTGCAGCTGAACGACGCTGCGCTTTCGTTTGAGCCGGAAACCTCTGTGGCGCTCGGCTTCGGTTTCCGCTGCGGCTTTCTGGGCCTTCTGCATATGGAAATCATACAGGAGCGGCTGGAGCGGGAATACAACCTGGACCTGGTTACCACCGCGCCGAGCGTTGTGTACCGCATTACGAAAACAAACGGGGAGGTTGTCTTTATTGACAACCCGACCAATTACCCCGACCCTTCGCTGATTTCGATGGCGGAGGAGCCGATGGCCGACGCGCATATTTACACGCCGAGTGAATACGTGGGGAATATTATGGAACTTTGCCAGGAGCGGCGAGGCACCTTTAAAAATATGAATTATATCGACACCGACCGTGTGGATATCCACTATGAGCTGCCGCTGAACGAAATTATTTACGATTTCTTCGACGCGCTCAAATCCCGCACGCGCGGCTACGCCTCGTTTGACTACGAGCTGAGCGGCTATAAAAAGAGCAGCCTTGTCAAGCTGGACATCATGCTCAACGGAGAAGTGGTGGACGCGCTGTCCTTTATTATCCACTCGGACAAGGCCTACCCTCGGGCGCGCAAAATGGCGGAAAAGCTTGCGGAAAAAATCCCGCGCCAGCTTTTCGAAATTCCGATTCAGGCCTGCGTGGGCGGACGGATTATTGCGCGCGAAACCGTCCGGGCGATGCGCAAGGATGTTTTGGCGAAGTGCTACGGCGGCGATATCACGCGGAAAAAGAAGCTGCTGGAAAAGCAGAAGGAAGGCAAGAAGCGCATGCGCCAGCTCGGCACCGTAGAAGTGCCGCAGGAAGCGTTTATGAGTGTGCTGAAGCTGGATGAATAACGCGGAGCCGATCGGCCTTTATATTCACGTACCGTTCTGCGACGGGAAATGCCCGTACTGCGATTTTTATTCCCTGCCCGCCAATGAGGAAACCATGAACCGCTACGCCGAGCGCGTGGCGGAGGAGATCGAAGCCTTTGCGCGGAAGGAAAACCGACGGGCGGACACGCTGTATTTCGGCGGGGGAACCCCCAGCCTGCTCGGCGGGAAACGGCTTGCGTATTTAATCGGCAAAGCGCGGGAATGCTTTGGCCTGCAAAACGCGGAAATCACAGCGGAGGCAAACCCCGCGAAGGATTTAAGCGGTTTTTTTGAGGAATTGCGCGCGGCGGGCGCAAACCGGCTTTCCATCGGCCTGCAGTCCGCGGATGAGGGCGAGCTTCGGCTTCTGGGCCGCCGGCACACCGCGCTGGAAGCGAAAAAGGCTGTGTGCGACGCGCTCAAGGCCGGGTTTGAAAATATCTCCCTCGACTTGATGCTAGCCATCCAGAAGCAGACTTCGGAAAGCCTGAAACGGTCCGTCGCGTTCTGTGCGGATGCGGGAATTCAACATATTTCGGCGTATTTGTTGAAAGTCGAACCGGATACGGTTTACGGCCGTACAAAGGACGCGCTTGCCCTGCCCGACGAGGGGGAGGCGGCGGACTTATATCTTCTTGCCTGTGCGGAACTGGAAAAGCATGGGTTCCATCAGTATGAAATCTCCAACTTTGCGAAGCCGGGTTTTGAAAGCAGGCACAACCTGAAATACTGGCGCTGCCGCGAATACCTTGGAATCGGCCCGGCGGCCCATTCCTTTTTGAACGGGAAACGGTTTTACTATAAAAGGAGCCTGAAAGGCTTTCTGGCGGGCGATGCGCCGGTACAGGACGGCGAGGGCGGCGGCTTTGAGGAGTACGCCATGCTCGCCCTGCGGCTGACCGAAGGGCTGACCGACGAAGGGTGCCGCGCACGCTTTGGATATGGCATACCGGAACGCATTGCACGGGCGGCAAAGCTGTATGAAAAAGGCGGGCTGACCGTCTGCGGGGAAAACGGCTTTCATTTTACCCCGAAGGGATTTTTGGTTTCCAATATGCTGACTTCGGAAATTTTATTTGCATAAAAGCACGGCATTTTTCGCCGGGCTTGTTTTTGCTTGTCATGCTTGCCTTCTACTTGTTGGCTTTGGTACGAAACAATTCTGGATAGAAAAGACTATTGCGGATGGCTTGTATTCGGTCATCCGCATTTTTATGTCGTTCACTCCCTGCTTGTTCTATCCGTGGGGCGGAAAAAGGTTCCTATATTTTGCTGCCGAATTTTTCACCGGCCCCTTTCGGCAAGGGCAGGTTCCGGCTTCCCGGCGCTGTGGACCCGCCGGGGGAGTAAGCCCGGCCTTTTTTATTTAGAAAGCAATCTTGCATTTTGCTTAAATTTTCCTTACTATAGAAAC
>JAAYWU010000219.1 GCA_012516295.1 Clostridiales bacterium
GGATTGTTATTTACTTCATCATAGGTTTTGCCCACAAAGTTCGGAAGCGGCACATCGGTTGCCCCGCTGTTGCAGCTGTGAAAAAGAGCAGCTAATCCAAACCCGATGGCTACAATGACAAACGCAGCCGCGATACCGGCGATTACCAGCGAGGCAACGGATTTCTTTTTCGGGCTTTTGACCGGCTCTTCCTCATATTCATAATTATCGTTATAGACCGGCTGCTCGGTTCCTCTTACCGTATTAATCGCATCAATGTATTTTGTCGGTTTTTCATCAATAAAATATTTATATTGAAAACGGATACTCGGATTTCTGCGAAATTCTTCAATATCGCGAAGCATTTCGGCAGCCGACTGATACCGCTGCACAGGGTTTTTCTGCATTGCTTTCAAGGTGATTTCTTCAAGGCCGTCTGGAATACCGGGGTTAATCTCCTTCGGCGGCTTCGGGTCCGCCTGAAGCTGCATGATCGCCACGGAAACGGCGCTGTCCGCTTCAAAGGGGAGCTGCCCGGTTATCATTTCATACAGCATGACGCCGACGGAATAAATATCCGCCTTTTCGTCCGTTAAATCCCCTCTCGCCTGTTCAGGGGCAATATAATGCACGGAACCGATTGCTTTATCGGTCATGGTGCGCGTTTCGCTTCTTGAAAAGCGCGCAATACCGAAGTCCGTCACCTTGATGGTTCCGTCCTGCAGCAGCATGATATTCTGCGGTTTGATATCGCGGTGGACAATGCCCTTTTCATGGGCGTGCTGAAGCGCGCGCAAAATTTGGATGGTAAAATGGATTGCTTCCTTCCATTTTATTTCCTTTTGCTGATCAAGGTATTCCTTTAATGTGATTCCATCGATATATTCTTCTACGATATATTGTATACGGTCGCCGAAGCTAACGTCAAAAACCTTGACGATATTCGGGTGTGACAGGACCGCAATCGCCTTGGATTCGTTTTTAAAACGCCGAATAAATTCATCGTTGCCTAAAAATTCGTCTTTTAATATTTTTATGGCAACCGTACGGTCGTCAATCTCGTCGTATGCGCGGTAAACCAGCGCCATTCCGCCGGAGCCGATCAGTTCATGTATCTCATAGCGTCCGTCAAGCCTTTTTCCGGTGTATTTATCCATAAAATCACTCCTGTCAGCAGTTAGTTCTCAATGATGACAACGGTTATATTGTCACCACCGCCGCAGTCCTTTGCAAGCATAACGAGTTTCTCGGTCAGACTTTCTGCATTCATTGTGCCGGAAAGCTGGTAAATCTGTTCGGCGTCAACATAATTTGTCAATCCATCCGTACAAATCAAAAGCAAATCAACTGAAAGAAATTCCTTTTCGCAATAGTCGATTAAAATGGAGGGTTCCACACCCAAAGCCCGCGTGATAATATTTTTTTGAGGATGTATTTTTGCCTGTTGTTCCGTCAGATCACCGTTGTTCACCATTTCCTGCACCATCGAATGGTCTACGGTCAACTGTTTTATTCCATCTTTGCCCAAAAGATACGCCCTGCTGTCCCCCGCATGTGCGATATGCGCCAGTCCGTTGGAAAGAATCGCAACTACGACCGTAGTGCCCATTCCGTTCAGTTCCTCGTCGTCTTTTGCTTTCTCGTGTATGGTGAGGTTCGCGTTATAAATTGCTGTTGTGATTAAATCCTTAATCTCATTATCGGACATACCCGGAGTATACGACGACTGCATCTGATCTGAAATACAGTCTACGGCAATACTGCTTGCGATGTTGCCTCCGTTTACACCGCCCATCCCGTCGCATACGACGGCCCATGCGGCCCCGTCCGGAAATATTCCGCTTTTGCAGGCATCCTGGTTCGTTTGTCTGATTAGGCCAATATCACTTTTACTGTAAATTTTCAACATTGGCCACCTCCTCCTTATACCTGCGCCTTAGCTGTCCGCAGGAAGCGTTTATGTCTGAGCCGAGCGTCCTTCTAACCGTTGCCGTTATCCCCTTATTGGAAAGGATCCGGATGAATTTCTGTAACCGTTCGTTCGAACTCTTTTTAAAGCCGGTTCCGTTTACGGCATTCACCGGAATCAAATTGACATGGCTGAGGGAGCCGCTTAGTTTTTCGGCAAGCTCCACCGCACAGGCATCGCTGTCGTTTACGCCGCTGATCATTGCGTATTCATAAGAAACGCGGCGCCCTGTTATTTTCGCATAGTAACGGCACGCTTTTAAAAGCTCGTCAACACCCCATTTGCGGTTTACCGGCATGGTCCTGGAACGGATCGAATCATTTGGCGCGTGCAGAGAAACGGATAAGGTAAGCTGCAGTTTCCTTTCCGCCAAATCATAGATTTTGTCTACGATGCCGCAGGTGGAAAGCGAGATATGCCTCATCCCGATATTCATTCCGTCGTCGGAGGTAACCAGTTCCAGAAAGCGAAGAACCTGTTCGTAATTATCAAGCGGTTCCCCCATACCCATCATCACGACGTTCGAAATGCGGATTCCGATATCCTTCTGCGCCGCCTGAATCTGCGCAAGCATTTCGGAAGCCGTCAGGTTCCGGGAAAAACCGCTTTTCCCGGTGGCGCAAAAGGAACAGTTCATTTTACAGCCGACCTGAGTGGAAATGCAAATCGTATGTCCATGGTGATAATCCATTAATACGCTTTCGACATGCTCGCCGTCGTTCAGGCGGAACAAATATTTAATTGTGCCATCCAGTTTTGATTCCAGTCTTTTTTCAATCACAGCATTCGCTATGTAGTATCTTTCTGAAAGCTTTTGTCGGAATGCCTTCGATTGATCGGACATTTCTTCAAAATCCGATACTCCGCGATGAACCCATTTATAAACTTGCAATGCGCGAAAAGCCGGTTGACCGTCGGCGGCAAAATCGGCTTTCAATTCATCCAGAGTCATCGATTTGATATCCTGCTGACTCAAAACATTCACTCCTATTTTTTTCGAAAAGCCGCAATAAAAAAGCCGTCGGTTCCATGAAAATGCGGCATCAGTGTAAGCTGGTTTGCCGGTTCATCCACAGAATGCTGAATCGTGTCGGGCAAATGAAGCGGCAGCGGTTCGAAATCGTCGTGGTTATTTAAAAATCTATTTACTACTTCGAAATTTTCTTTTGGGTTTAACGTACAGGTAGAATAAAACAATATTCCATTGTCCTTTACCAGTTCTGATGATTTACACAGAATACCGTACTGCAAATCAGGCAAACTGTCAATAGCCTGCTTCGATTTATATTTAATTTCCGGCTTGCGGCGGATAATTCCCAACCCGGAACAGGGAACATCGCAAAGCACCCTGTCGGCAGGAGAAAGTTCGATTTTCGGGTCGGATGCGTCCCGGACCGCAGCCCGGATAATCGTCAGCTTTAAGCGTTCCGCGCCCTGCCGGATTAACCGCACTTTCCCTTTGTATTGGTCAAAAGCGAGAAGCTCGCCCTGATTCTCCATCATTTCAGCAATTGTAAATGCTTTGCCGCCGGGTGCGGAGCACACATCGATCACTCTTTCCCCCGGCTTCGGGTCAAACAAAAAACAGCAAAGCTGCGAGGAAAGATCCTGTATGTGAAACAGTCCTTCCCGAAAGCTTTTGCAACTGCCGATTGAACCGGTATGTTCCAGTTCCAGTGCGTTTTTAAGCCATGGTACAGCTTTTGCTTTGATCCCTTCCTGTTCCAGCCTTGCAATTAAGTTTTCCTCGGACATGGAAAGATTATTCACTTTTGCGAATATGGGCGGCTTCTGAAAGGCGCTTTGCAGCAGGCCGGTCATGCAGTCGTGCCCGTAGGCTTCCTCCCAGAGCCGGATAATCCATTCCGGACAGGAGTATTGAACGCTGAGAGCCGTTTGCGGTTCCGTTTGGGCATCCGGCATGTTTATCCGGTCGATATTCCGGATAAGGGAACGCAGAACCGCGTTAATAAAACCGGAAGCTTTTGCGGCCTTATTTGCCTTTGCCAGATTTACCGACTCGTTTACCGCCGCGGAATTCGGAATCTTTTCAAGATACAGAATCTGAAACGCGCCCATCCGAAGGATTTCGAGCACAACAGGCGACATTTTCGAAACAGGAGTTTTTGAAAATTGATTCAGAATATAATCGAGCGTCAACCTGCGCTCCAGAACACCGTAAAAAACAGCGGACGCCAGCGCTTTGTCCCGTTGATCTAATGCATAGGCTTCCAGCGTTTTATCAAGAACAATGTTGGAATAGCCTTCGTCAACGTTTACATGCAGCAACGCCGCAAGCGCCGCGGACCTTGCGTTATTCATTAATCCCTACCCCGTCTGTTTCCCGCAAGGACAACCAATCTTAAAAGGGACATGATCGCGGCAAAACTGGCCGCCAGATAAGTCATCGCAGCAGCTTTCAATACTTTTTTTGCGCCTTCAAGCTCATCGGGATACAAAATCCCCGCTTCATCCAGCGCCCGGATTGCGCGTATGCTTGCGTTGAATTCAACCGGCAGGGTTACCAGTTGAAACAGCACAGCCAGCCCAAAAAGGGCAATTCCCAGATACACGACAAAACTATACCTCACCGGCAAAATCAGGCCGATAATCACGAGCGGCATCCCCAAGCTGGAGCCGAAATTTGTTATCGGGACCAGAACCGTACGGACTTTATTGGGGAAATAGCCCTGCGCGTGCTGAATCGCGTGACCAGCCTCATGCGCCGCCACACCCACAGAAGCAATGCTGGTGGACGAGTAAACATCGTCGGAAAGACGGATTGTATTGTCGCGCGGGTCAAAATTATCCGTAAGCCTGCCCTGAATGCGCTGTATCTGCACACCGGCAGCGCCGCCGAACCGCGCAACGCTGTCTGCCGCCTGCGCGCCGGTCATGTTCCGGATTGTCGAGATGCGGGAATACTTCTCAAATGTGGACTGCACCTTAAACTGAGCATACATGGTGATGATCAGAGCCGGAAGAATAAATATGAAATATGTATA
>JAAYWU010000220.1 GCA_012516295.1 Clostridiales bacterium
ATCCGCAAAGATCGCCGCCTCGGTCAAAATCCTCTGTTCGTCTATATTGGAGTCGCCGAGCATCTCCTTCAGCTTTTGGAAAAGCTTTTGCTGATATTCTTTTACCGTCTGAGGAGAACGTTCCTCAATTTTGCCGACAATTTCCAAAATAGTCTGCGCGCGCTGCAGCACGTCCTCCTTTAAACGGGCGCCCTCAGTTTCCCTCATGGCAATGAAGGCCTGCAGCGCCTCGTCCGTTACCATTCGAACAGCGTCCCAAATCATCGCTTCGTCATCCGGCGCTTTATGAATGGTAAAAATATCAGAATATCGCGAAACAGTGGTTACGGAAATATCATCCTTTAAATTGTAGCGCTCGGAAAGTTCGCGCAGGGCGTTAACATATCCGGCGGCTAAGGAATGGTTGATAAGGACCTGAGCATCCGTGTCTTCTAATGTTTCAACCGATACAAATACATCAATCTTTCCTCTGGAAATCTTGCTTTGCAGATAGGATTTCAATTTATCGTCTAAAAAACCGTATCCGCGGGTGATGCGGGAAGAAAATTCAAAATACCGGTGATTGACGGATTTGATTTCAACAATAATATTCCGCCCGTTCACCATTTTTTCACATCTGCCAAAACCGGTCATGCTTCTAATCATGCATTTTCATCTCAATTCACTTAAAAATCATACGGAATTGTTCGGAATCAAACAAAGCATATTATTTTATTATTTTAACAGTTTCCTGCAGTTATTGTCAACCAGAGCAAAACAATTCAGCCCCAATAATGAGGCTGAATTGACAATCATCGTTATTTAGACAGGATGAATCCTTCCTTTTACGTCGGCGTGTTTCCCGTCGATTCCGTATTTCTTTTCCGCACGTTTTTTAAAGAAGTCCGTCGCTACCTTCGGGAACTGTGCGTAGGACAGAACATCTTCCTCCTGCTCAATCCACTGCGCACATTCTTTTCGCAGGGATTCCAGCTCCGGTTCCAGCAAATCCGCGGGGCGGCAGGTGATTCTTTCCGTATCGCCGATAATCTTCTTTGCAAATTCTTCATCAACCGGCAAGGGTGTGGTTCCGTACTTTCCGGCAATTAAATCCTTGAACTCGTTCGTGCACATTTTATAACGCTCGCCGGTTATCACATTATAAACAGCCTGCGTACCGACAATCTGGGAGGTCGGCGTTACCAGCGGAGGATATCCGGCGTCCTTGCGCACACGGGGAACCTCCTGCATAACTTCTTCCAGTTTGTCTGCCTTCCCCGCCTGTTTCAGCTGCGAAAGCAGGTTGGAAAGCATCCCGCCCGGTACCTGATAAATCAAAGCCTTTGTGTTGGCCGCAAGCATTTTGGGGTCAAGCAGGCCGCTCTTAATGTATTTCTCACGTAAGGTCATAAAGTATTCGCGGATTTCATTTAAAAGGACCAAATCCAAACCCGTGTCGTACTCCGTACCTTTCAGCGCCGCCACCATGGACTCCGTCGGAGTATGGGACGTACCAAGCGCCAAGGGGGACATGGCCGTATCCAGCATATCAACGCCCGCTTCAACCGCTTTCAGTTCGCACATGGAGGCCAACCCGGAGGTGTAGTGCGTATGAAGCTGCACCGGAATTTTTACAGCAGCCTTGATCGCCTTTACAAGTTCATATGTTTCATACGGCGTTAAAAGCGCGGCCATATCTTTAATACAGATGGAATCCGCTCCGGTTTCTTCAATCCGCTTTGCGTAATCCACATAATAGTCATGCGTAAAAACAGGGCCGGTCGTATAGGATATTGCTACCTGCGCGTGCGCGCCCTCTTTTTTCGCGGCTTTAATGGCAACTTTCAGGTTTTTAATATCGTTCAGCGCGTCAAAAATCCGGATAATATCAATTCCGTTTGCAACGGAGCGCTGGACAAAGTATTCCAGAACATCATCCGCATAATGGCGGTAACCCAGCATATTCTGCCCTCTGAAAAGCATTTGCAGCTTCGTATTCGGGCAGTTCTTACGGATGATCCGGAGCCTCTCCCATGGGTCCTCATTTAAAAAGCGAAGGCAGGCGTCAAAAGTCGCTCCACCCCAGCATTCCAGCGAGTAATAGCCAACCTGGTCAAGTTTGTTAAGTATCGGCAGCATATCCTCAATCGGCATTCTGGTGGCAATTAAAGACTGGTGCGCGTCACGCAGTACAGTTTCGGTAATTCCAATTTTCTTCATCTTAATTTACCTCCTTACTGGAGGGAAACAAGAGGAGCACCGGAGTCGACGCTGTCCCCTTTGTTTACATGTACGGCTGCAACGGTCGCATCATGCGGAGCCATAATTTCATTCTCCATCTTCATTGCCTCCAAAATGAGCAGGACGTCATTTTTCTTAACGCTTTGCCCGGGGGTAACATTGACCGATACAATTGTACCCGGCATTGGGCAGGATATTAACTCTGCGTCTGCCGGAACATCCGCTTTCGCTGCCGGAGCTTTCGCAGGAGCCGGGGCTGGCGCAGGTGCAGCAGCAGGCTGCGGTGCGGCCGCGGGCGCGGCAGATGCGGAAGCAGGCGCAGTATTTCCAACTTCCTCTACCTGAACATCATACACTGTGCCGTTAACGGTTATTTTAAGGTTCTTCATTTCGTTGACCTCCTAAAATATGCAGAATTCTATGAGTAATAGAATCTATATTTGAATATTACTATGTTTTTTGGAAAGGCCGGAGACTCTTTTTTCCGAAAGCATCTGAAGGTTTGCGATAACGCGAATCCGTGTATCTTTCGGATGAACAATATCCTCAATGTATCCATCTGCGGCAACAGCAAACGGAGAGGCTTCCGTTTCTTTATATTCTTCAATCAGCTTCTTACGGTCTTCCACCGGATTGGCGGAATTGGCAAGACGGTCGTTCCAAAGAAAGATCGCTGCTGTTTCCGGCGCAAGCGGGGAAACCACCGCATTGGGCCACGCCATCGTGTAATCCGAATTCGCTCCGCGGCCGGCAACCGCAATATACACGGGACCGTAAGCGGAACCGGTTATAACCGTGATTTTACCCGTGGTCGCTTCCGAATACGAACTGGAGAGCTTAGACGCTTCACGAAGGGATTCAAATTTCTCTGCATTGACAAAAGTGACAATCGGCAGGGAAAATGCGTCGCAGAAGCGGATAAAGCGAGCCGCTTTCGTGCAGGAATCCGCATCAAGAACTCCTTGTAATGCTACAATTCCGGTTGTGGAACCATCAATTTCCGCAAAACCGGTTATGGAAGACGTTCCGAACCGGTCGCCCAGTTCTACAAAACTGCTTTCATCACATACGGCGGTAAGAACCGTTCTCATATCGGAATCGCACGTTAACTCCGTCTCATCGCTGATAGCCTGCATTTCCAATACCGGAATACCGGACAGGTTGTTGGAAGGAAGGAGCGTTACCAGCTTGCGCACAGTCGAAATGGCGTCCTGCTCATCTTCAGAAACAATATGGC
>JAAYWU010000221.1 GCA_012516295.1 Clostridiales bacterium
ACACAGACCTGTGTCCGGCCCATATCGACAATACAAAGCCCCCTGCCCGGAGCGCTGGGAGGGAAGTTGGCGGGGCGCAGAAGGTATTCGCACGAATCGTACAATTCATAGCTTTCTTTTCTCCGAAAGCTGTGGTTGCCCGCCGTGATAACGTCGACGCCGCTGTCGAACAGGAACTGAACCGATGCGGGGGTAAGGCCGTTCCCGTCCGCGGAGTTTTCCCCGTTGGCTATCACCAGATCAATTCCTTTCAATTTCTTTAAGTGGGGGAGATGTGCGCGAAGAAAACGGGAGCCAATACTCCCCACCACATCGCCGATCGCGAGAATATTCATAATGATAAGCCTACTTTCTATACAAATGCCTGTCATCACGGGCGTTTGCAGTCTTATAGAATATTGTAACAGTTTATTTTTTACAAGTAAATCCTAAAAATGCAAAAGCTTGCTTTTGCAGGATTTCTATTTTGATAATTCATAAAATGCGTGCTGTAATGTTGTTTTCCGTACCATTGAATATAGTTTTCGGGGATACGCCTATCCCTTAAATCGGCGGATAAAGCCGTACGGTAAAAGCCAAGGGGCTTCTTTGTATAATTTTAGGGGAACAGCCCATTGCTGTTCCCCTAAAATACTTCTCCCCATAAAAGCGCCATTGAAATACTATTTCGCGTATTCAATCGCTCGGCTTTCGCGAATTATGTTTACCTTAATCTGACCCGGATACTCAAGATCACTTTCAATTTTGTTGCAAATATCACGTGCCAAAAGCGCCATTTTGTCATCGGTAATCATCTCGGGCTTAACAATTACACGGATTTCGCGTCCTGCCTGAATCGCGAAGCACCGTTCGACGCCCTCAAACGAAGAAGCGACTTCTTCCAGCTTCTCAAGCCGTTTGATATAGTTTTCCAGATTTTCGCGTCTTGCGCCCGGCCTTGCGGCGGAAATCGCATCGGCTGCCTGAACAATGCAGGCGATAACGGTTTTCGCTTCCACGTCGCCGTGATGCGCCTGAATCGCGTGAATAACAGTTTCGCTTTCCTTGTATTTGCGAGCCACGTCAACGCCAATGTCAACATGGGAACCTTCGATTTCATGATCAAGTGATTTGCCGATATCATGCAATAGACCTGCCCGGCGTGCAATTGCCGGATCCAAACCGAGTTCGGAAGCCATCACACCAGATAAGAAAGAAACTTCCAGCGAATGGTTTAATACATTTTGTCCGTAACTGGTACGGTAACGCAACCGTCCCAGCAGTTTGATCAGTTCGGGGTGGATTCCATTCACTCCGGATTCAATAACAGCACGCTCGCCTTCCTGCTTAATGGTGGCATCCACCTCGCGGCGTGCCTTCTCGATTGTTTCCTCAATCCTTGCAGGATGAATTCTGCCGTCTGCAATCAAATGCTCAAGCGCTATGCGGGCCACCTCGCGGCGCACCGGTTCGAAACAGGAAAGGGTAATTGCCTCCGGCGTATCGTCAATGATCAGGTCAACTCCGGTAAGCGTTTCAATCGCCCGGATATTCCGGCCTTCACGTCCGATAATGCGGCCCTTCATTTCATCGTTTGGCAGCGGTACAACGGAAATGGTTGCCTCCGCCACATGATCTGCGGCGCATCTCTGAATTGCCATCGAAATAATTTCCCTTGCGGTCTTCTCCGCTTCCTCGCGGGTTTGCTGTTCGAATTCCATGAGTTTGACGGCTTTTTCATGTATAAGCTCGTCTTCCAGATTTTTTAGTAAATAGTCTTTTGCTTGATCAACCGTACAACCGGATATGCGTTCCAGCATATCAAACTGGCTTTTCTTTACAGCTTCGGCTTCTGCAAGCCGTTCGTCAGCTTGTTTATTCTTATTCGTTAGGATTTCATCCTTGGCTTCCAGACTTTCCATCTTTTTGTCAAGGGTTTCCTCTTTTTGCTGTATGCGGCGTTCCTGACGCTGTACTTCCTTGCGGCGTTCGTTCAGTTCGCGCTCGGCCTCGGTTCTCAGGCGGTGGATTTCATCTTTACCTTCCAGAACAGCTTCCTTTTTCTTCGCTTCGGCTGTTTTTATCGCATCGCTGACAATTCTTTTCGCTTCCTGCTCTGCAGAACCGATCGTGAACTCAGCTTGCTTTTTGCGATGGCTGATACCGCCCAGGAATGCAGCTATGCCGGTAATCAACGCGCAAACAAGCGCGATGATAATACATGTTGTTAAGCTAACTGTGGTCAATCATTGGCACCTCCTTGTCTTTTTTACTTTTCATATTTTTTGTTTAAATCATTTCGGATGGGTGCGTTAAGCCCATAAATGCATATTCGTGCATTATACACATAATTGTATTACGTCCAATACCCGAATGTCAAGAAATATTGATTATTATCAGAAGGATTGCCTATATAATTTCCTTATCAAGTTTTGTTGAAGATTATCATCGGAAAAAACATAATGCCGAAAATGATAAAATTTCCAAATGGTTTCTATTGACAAGTTTGTTAACCGGTGCTAATATACGAAATATATAGCGAAATATGTTCAATGCGTTGAAGAGGAAGCCTTATTTCGAAAAATTGCACCAGAGAGCGGGCACGTATGCTGCAAGTACCCGCAGCAGTTTGAAATCGGGTCACCACCTCCGAGTGCGTGCCGAAAGCGTTTTGCCTAAAGCATGCCGGTTGGCGCCGTTATCTGCCGCCATGAGGACGGGTTTCTTTTATTTCTTTTAGAAGTCCGTTGAAATTGGGTGGAACCGCAAACAATCGCTTTGCCCCATACTGTGGGGTGAAGCTTTTTTTATTTTTGTAATATTCATCTAAGGAGTGAAAGATATGGTAAAAGTAAGTTTAAAAGGCGAAGTAAAAGAGTTTGAAAGCGGCATTACCGTTGCTGAAATAGCGAAATCCATTGGAATGGGGCTGTACAAAGCTGCTTGCGTTGGAAAAATTGACGGTAAGGTCATGGATCTCCGCACGCCGGTCACAGCGGACTGCGAGGTGGAGATTCTGACCTTTGACCATCCGGAAGGGAAAAAGGCGTATTGGCATACGACCGCCCACATCATGGCGCAGGCGGTAAAGCATCTGTTCCCGAACGCTGCCTTTGCAATCGGTCCGGCAGTTGAAAACGGCTTCTATTATGATATTGATTTGGACCGTTCCCTTACCCCGGAGGACCTGCCGAAAATCGAAGCGGAAATGAAGAAAATCATTAAGGAAAATATTCCGATTGAACGCTTTGAACTCGCTCCCGACGAAGCACGGGCATTAATGGAAAAGGAGCACCAGATTTACAAGCTGGAACTGATTGATGAACACGCCGGAAAAGGGGAGAAGATTTCGTTCTATCGGCAGGGCGATTATACGGACCTTTGCGCAGGGCCGCACCTGATGAGCACGGGCTGCGTCAAAGCCGTAAAACTGACAGCCAATACGGCTGCCTACTGGCGCGGGGACTCCAAAAACAAAATGCTCCAGCGTCTTTACGGCATTTCCTTCCCGAAGGCGAGTGAGCTGGAAGCATACCTTGCAAAGGTGGAGGAAGCCAAGAAGCGCGACCATAATGTATTGGGCCGCCAGCTAGGGTATTTTACAACCTGCGACCTGATCGGGCAGGGGCTGCCGATTTTGCTTCCGAACGGCGCGCGCGTGATTCAGATTTTGCAGCGCTTTGTTGAAGACGAGGAGCAAAAGCGCGGCTGGTTGCTGACAAAAACGCCGTATATGGCGAAGAGTGATCTTTATAAGCTTTCCGGGCACTGGGACCATTATAAGGACGGCATGTTTGTCCTTGGCGATGAGGAAAAGGACAGCGAAGTTTTCGCATTGCGCCCGATGACCTGCCCCTTCCAATATCAGGCTTATCTGAATAAAAACCGTTCTTATCGTGACCTGCCGCTTCGGTATAACGAAACGTCCACGCTGTTCCGCAACGAGGCGTCCGGCGAAATGCACGGATTGATCCGTGTGCGGCAGTTCACAATCTCCGAAGGCCATTTGATGTGTACGCCCGAGCAGCTGGAAAGTGAATTCCAGGGCTGTCTGGAGCTTGCAATCTTTATGCTGAAAACACTCGGCCTGTATGAAGATGTTTCCTACCGCTTCTCCATGTGGGATCCCAACGACCGTGCGAAATATATCGGTACGGAGGAACAGTGGAACGAGGCCCAGGGAATCATGCGCAAGATTCTGAACCATCTGAACATTCCGTTTGTGGAAGGGATCGGCGAGGCGGCGTTCTATGGTCCGAAACTGGACATTCAGATTAAGAATGTATTCGGTAAAGAGGATACCTTAATTACGATTCAGATTGACCAGATGCTGGCCAAGAAATTCGGTATGGAATATGTGGATGCGGATGGCAAAAAGAAGAACCCCTATATTATTCATCGTACTTCCATCGGCTGCTACGAGCGCACGCTCGCATTGCTGATTGAAAAATATGCCGGTGCGCTTCCAATGTGGCTGATGCCGGAGCAGATCAGGGTGCTGCCGATCAGCGAGCGTTTGCATGCGGATGCCGATAAAGTGGTTAAGAAGCTGCAAGCGGCCGGGTTCCGGGTGACCTGTGATACCCGCAATGAGAAAATCGGGTATAAGATACGCGAAGCCCAGCTTCAGAAGATTCCGTATATGCTCATAATCGGGGATAAGGAAGCACAGGAGAACACAGTTTCCGTGCGCAGCCGTAAGGATGGCGACATTGGTTCCATGCCGATTGATGCGTTTTTGGCAAAAGCGGCGGAACAAGTGGCAACAAAAGCAATCGACTAATATAGAATATAGCAAAGAAACCGGATGGATTTTCTATCCGGTTTTTGTTTACCTTTTTTACCAAACCGGTTGTTCTGTAATTATGTTAACTAATGGAACCGCAATTTTTTCAACCGTTTTTTTTCAACAGCCGGTCTCATAAGTTGAAAATCAGGAAAAGTTTCGGATTTACCTAAGTTTAAATGTTGAAAACTCTGTTGAAAATGTTGAAAAGGTTAAATTCTTCGATGCCATATTCCGAAAATGAGCAGTTTTATGTAAAGTAAGACGCTAAAAAACAGCGTGGATGCTTTCCATAAAAATTTTTTTGTTAATTTTAAGATAATGGCTATATTTGTAGATTTTCTATGTTATAATTAATAAAATAAGTTTTTACTAACTTTCTACGACGCAATATGCAATAAAAATTAAAGGGGGCGAGAACTTGAATAAAATCATAATGGATAGAAAAAAATGGATGATTTTTTCGGTTCTTGTTCTGGCAGTTTCTATTGCGGTGTTGGTAAGTGTATTTTTTGTGTATAAAAATATAAAGGAAAATGCGAAAGGCCCTGCGCCGTCCAGGATTACCGAAAGTATTATCAGCGAAATGCATTATACCGATCTGGTGGAAGTCAGCCCGAACCAGCTTTTCAGGCATTACAGTATTCCGGAAGGTGTGATTTCCGACAGTTCGCTTTATATGAGCAAGTCTTCCGATAGTGCAACAGAGCTTGCATGTTTTTTGCTGCAGGATAAAAGTAAGTTTGAGGATTTAAAGGACGCTGTAACGGATCATATCAATTCCAAAGCCGCGGGCTTTAAGGGATTGAATCCGACACAGTACAATTTGTTGAAAAATTATGTGATTGTACAGAAAGGAAGATATGTCCTTGTCAGCGTCGGAAGCAATGCATCGGCAGACGGTAAATTTTTTAATGATTTGTTCAAGTAAATTAATACTTGATTCTGCCGTCGGTTTATGGTATAATAAAAATCACGCGGAAGTG
>JAAYWU010000222.1 GCA_012516295.1 Clostridiales bacterium
TGGAGACCATGTGCAAAAGCGGGGTGCCCATCGGCCAGGCCGCCGATATGATTGTTGAATTCCAGCCGGAATCTGGGAAACAGGACGGCGCTCGTAAGGTGCCCTTTACGCTGATTCAAATCCCCTTCAAGGGAACGATGCATGTGGAGCAGTTTGATACACCGGATGTGATTCTGCTGCGCCGCGGCAAACCGGTTCCAATGCAGGTAAGCCGCAGGGTTTTGTGTGGAAAGACCATCCGCAGCGGGGCAATGGCTATAAAACAAGCGGATACGGTTATTGCGGTTGGCAGCGGCATGCTGGGCGCCGCCGCGAAAAGGAATCTGAAAAACGGCTGGCGGCTGGAAACCCTTTCGACCTATATGCAGAATGCCTACCATCCCCGGGCGTCAGCCGAGCATCTGGTTCGGCTCCTTCTGAACGCGGGAAATTCGCTTTCCTTCGGCAAGCCGGAAAAGGATTTATCTGCAATGGTTTTTCGGCTGGGAACTTAGCGGCTTTTGGTACTATTACAAAACTTTTGCTTTGAAACATGAATACGGTTATGGCGTTTAAAACATTGATGTTGCAAATCTATAAACCGACGAAACAGAAAAAAGACCTGATGGATGCGGCGCTCCTGCGCTATTCGAGGGCCTTCCAGTTTCTGATGGACCGATACCGTAAGGAACTTGAGGAACTGGCGGAATCGAAAAGTGCGGTCACACAGCGGCTCTTATTCAATTTGATCGATAAAGAAACGGCGCAAAAATTGAATGACTATGATGTGCAACCGTTCAAGGATTCTTTGAAAATAGAATTCGCCGCCGTTTCGGCTTCCTATATTGCTCAGAAGCGAAAAAATCCAAGGGTGAGGTACCCCCTCCTGTTTTTGGATGATACCCGTTTTGCTTCCGAGATAGCGGACTGTATTCGGCAGTTTGACAGCGCGCGGATTTCCCCGCAAAACTTTGCGTATCGCTGTTCAAAGCTGATCGGCCAAAAGGGGAATCTGCGTTCCCTCTATTTCGGGCGGTATGCGATGAACCGCAATTACTGTCTGCTTTATGATGAATTTAAAGACCGGTTTTACGCCAAACTGTATCTTTTGAACAGGAAGGAAAGCCTTCCGGCCGGGAACTGGGCAAGCGGCCTGTGCTTAAAATACGTTTGGGCGGGTATGCCCCCGCTGATTCCGAAGCCCGGCAGCCGAAGCTATATCGTCGTTCCTTTGGCTTTTGGGAAAAGGCAGTATGCTGACTTGAAGAAAGCTCTTGAAAATCCCGGCCTGCTTCATTCCGCACGCTTGGTGAAAAGGGAAAAGAAATACTATTTAATGGTTAATATGGAATGCGGCCAAAGGGACGCTTTAACGGTGGTGACAACAATGGGGGTCGCCCGCAATATGTCCGGAGGATTGCATTATACCGTTTGCAGGGAAGACGGGGAAATTCAGGAAAACGGCAGCATCTGCGCAGCGCCGAATGGAGAGAACTTGTTCCGTCTGGCCAATACAATAGCGGGCATTGCGGAAAATAACCGTTCGCAGGTGGTCGTGGAGGCAAATGGGGGAAGAAACGACCGGCTGCCGCTCCTGCCCGGAGAAGGTTCCTGTTTGTCTGTGGGCCAATACGCGGCTCTTGTAAAAATACTCAAGTACAAGCTTCCGGAAAGAGGGCTGCCGGCTCCGATCGAAGTAAGCGCGAACGGCCTTTTCCATACCTGCCCTGCCTGCGGGAAAAGGACCCGGCGCAATCAGGTATCCGCGGAACTTTTTATCTGCATTTACTGCGGGTACGCGTCTGAATCAGAATGGATCGGCAGCGAGAGCCTAGCGAAAAGGCTGGAGCAGTACCGCCACGATAAAATACCGCTTACCATCCGGAAAACAGGAGACGGGCTTCTTTGCTTCAACAAAATCCTTGGTTTTGAATGCCTGCTTCCGCAAGGGGCAGCGGATTATACGCCCGTATATGACAAGCTCAGGCAGTTTCTTGAAAATATGGATGGCGAATATATTGGCGATCCGAAAAAATATGCTGTTTGGAGAAAACTTTTTTATGCGGCAAATCTGGAAGCGGCCGTGCGCTTCTGTTGAAATAATTTTTGCTTTGGATGCATTAGCTACCGCATCATGCTTCCGCGTATGTGGCGTAGTCCCCTATGCAGAGCATTTCCGCTGAGCGGAGACGGCTGAGCCGTTCAAGTGTAGCTATTTCCTATAGGCCCGCTTAAAACGCAGATGTTGAGAGCGGGCTGTTTTTTTCTACTGTCTGTTATGAAAAAAATTTGTTGAAGTGTTGACAATTATGTAAAAAAATAGTATAATTATAATTACCGCTGAAAAAACTTTGGGAGTATAGCTCAGCTGGTTAGAGCACCTGCCTTACAAGCAGGGGGTCATAGGTTCGAGTCCTATTGTTCCCACCATGGAATGGCTCGGTAGTTCAGCTGGTTAGAACGCTAGCCTGTCACGCTAGAGGTCGTCGGTTCGATCCCGATCCGAGTCGCCATTCGCCTCTGTAGCTCAGTTGGTAGAGCAGGGGACTGAAAATCCCCGTGTCGGTGGTTCGATTCCGCCCGGAGGCACCAAATACGCGAACGTAGCTCATCTGGTAGAGCGCCACCTTGCCAAGGTGGAGGTAGCGAGTTCGAGCCTCGTCGTTCGCTCCA
>JAAYWU010000223.1 GCA_012516295.1 Clostridiales bacterium
CACCGAAATCGTGCTTGAATTGGATGGCGACATTATAAAATCGGTTGAGTTTATCGGTGGCTGTAACGGGAATACAAAGGGCGTCGCTGCGCTTGTAAAAGGAATGAAAGCGGATGAGGTGATCGGCCGGCTGAAAGGGATCAAGTGCGGTTTTCGACCAACCTCTTGCCCGGACCAGCTTGCAGCGGCATTATATCAGGCGATGGAGAAGCGGGAGAAATAAGAATGGGTAGGGGCTGCGATTTTCGTCGCAGCCCCTTTTTGCGCTTTTAGCAGCATCCGCTGTTGTTGCATCCGCATCCGTTATTGTCACCACAGCAGCAGAAGATAATGAGGATAAGGATGATAATCCAAGAGCAGCCGCCACCGCAGCCAAATCCATTGTTACACATAATTGTTTGCCTCCTTTCAGTTTACAGTATATAATATTGCGTAGGAACAAAACGTGTTACAATTTTTTATTCCTTTTGTGGAGAGCTATCTGTGCTTTGTAATTCTTATAAACTTTTATGTGATATTTTATAATATAGTATGAGGTGGTTTTATGCTGTGTGAATCCTGCGGAAAAAATCCCGTTGTCACTCACGTAAAAAGGATCATAAACGGAAAATTAACGGAATACCTGCTTTGCGCGGAATGCGCACAAAGGTTGGGATATGGGAATCTTTTAACGGAATTGGGGGGCAATTACGGCAGCCTTCTGGGCGAATTCTTCGGTGAATTCGAACGGACGGATCTTGTTCGGTGCGAATGCTGCGGCGCTTCTTTTAATGATATTGTACGCAGCGGGAAAGTTGGCTGCGCAGAGTGCTACCGTACTTTTTACGACAGGCTTATCCCCTTAATCCAGCGCGTTCACGGCAATACGAAGCACCGGGGGAAAATGCCGGGCGGAAGCATGATAAAAACGCCTCCGCAAGAGCAGCTCAGTTTAATGCGCCGTGAACTGCGCGAGGCAATCCGAACGGAAAATTTCGAACAGGCTGCAAATCTGCGTGACCGGATTAAAGAATTGGAAGGGGGAGAAAGGCGTGGATAATTTACGGGAAAACGAGTACGATAGAGATGTTGTAATCAGTACTTGCATTCATCTTACGAGGAATCTGAACGGAATTCCCTTTCCTGCCCGTATGAGCCGCGGCGACCGGTTGACCGTGGTGCAAAGGGCAAAGGAAGCGGTTGAAGAAAACAAGGCGCTCGCGCATATTCTTCGCTATATTGATATGGAAGGCCTGTCCAAAACGGAAGCGGTTTCGCTTGTGGAACGGCATCTGGTCAGCGCGGATTTCATTTCGGATTGCAGCGGCCGCGGGGTTTTTATAACAGACGATGAGTCCTTAAGCATAATGGTAAACGAAGAAGATCATATCCATATCCAGGCCTATTTATGGGGCCTTAACCTTGAAAATGCGTACCAGAAGGCGGATATATTGGATGACCTTTTCAATCGGAGCCTTCATTTCGCGTTTCATAAAGACCTGGGGTACCTGACGCAGAACCCGATTCTGCTTGGCACAGGAATGCGCGCATCCTTAATCCTGCACCTGCCGGCTCTTCATGAAAGCGGCGGCATTACTCGGCTTTCCTCGAACCTTTCCAAACTGGGCCTCTCTCTTAGTGGGGTTTACGGAGCGGGAGAAGCCCCCAAAGGTGCCGTTTATCAGCTATCCAACCAGGTAACATTTGGACTCTCTGAGCAGGAGGCAATCGCAAATTTGAAAAGCATTGCGATGCAGCTTGTCCATCAGGAACGAGGCCTATGGGAAGAACTTGTGGAACAACCGGAACTACAGGATGCCGTCAGCCGCTCGCTTGCCCTTTTGCAAAGCGCGAAAATGATGGGGTATGAGGAGTTTTTGCAGCTTGCCTCCAATGTCCGTTTCGGTATTTCCACAGGCCTGATTGAGGGCGTTAACAGCGATCAGCTTAACCGGCTGATGATTGCAATGCAGCCCGCCACGCTAACATTACGGAGCGGAAGAAAACTGACGCAGAACGAACGCCGGATCCTGCGTGCAGATCAAATTCGTGAAATGTTAAAAAAATGAATATTTCATTTCACGGGAAAGTGCGATATAATAGAAGTGGGGAGTGTACACACGAAATTCAAAGAAAAGGTGGGTAGGTTATGTCGAGTTTGAAAAAAGAAAATACAGATTTGGCTGCGGCCCTGTTTTCACTTTTGGGTGAAGCGATACCACACCGCCGCGCATTTGAAGAAGAAGCCAAGCGCTTGATTCGCCAGATTCGTGACAGGGAAAAAATCTTGCTGAAAATCATTGAGCTTTGCGGCGAACCGAAAACACCGAAACATCTCTATCTGATTGAAAAAGCATACAGCTGGCTGGGGAAAAAATATTATAATGAAACAATAAAGTATGCCGGAGAGTATTTGCGAACTGCCAGTTGGAACGAACTTCCAAACCGAATCAAAGTGGAAAACGGCATTACGGTGAATTTTGCTTCCGCGCAACGGGCCTCCGTTTTGGTTGATCTGGCAAAAGCACAGGAAGGGCTTGGCCGTTTGGATGCGGCCCTGTTGAATTTTATGGAGGCATACCGTCTTGCCCCGTACAGCGCAATGAATGCGATTAAGGTGGCGGATGTAATTGCCAAAAAGCAAGGCAGGGAAGAAGCACTCTTGTTTTTAAAGCAGCAAAAAGAAAGCCAATATTATGTTCCCGTTCAATATAAGGATTTACAGGGAAACGTGCGCAAAAATGATTTGTTCAAACAGCTATTGGAGGCGCATATTTTGAAATTACAGCAATCAACCTGAAATCGGAATGTAAAAGCGGAGCTGCTAAGGCGGCTCCGCTTTATTAAAAAACCGCCGGAGAACCCTTTCTCCGGCGGTTGAAATTCTCTTTATCGGAAGAATCAATACTTGCTGCTCGTTTGGCTTTGCATATCGGAATTCGATTCCGATTTTTCCGCACTTTCCGTCTGTGAATCGCCGGCAGGCAATGCGGCATTGTCGGATGATTTACGGATTTTGAATTTTCCGACAAGCTCTTTCAAAACCTTAGCTTGGTCGGAGAGTTCCTGGCTGGAGGCAGCGCTTTCCTCGGCTGTTGCTGAGTTCGTCTGTACAACGTTGGATATTTGCTCTACACCGAGGGTTACCTGATTAATTGCATCGGACTGGCTGTTGGTAGCATCTGCAATTTTGTTAACCGTTTTATATACCTCTTCTGAGATCTTGACAACCCGTTGGAGAGATTGTGCGGTTTCGTCGGCTATTTTTGTTCCGCTTTCTACCTGCTGAATGGAGTTTTCAATTAAGAACGTCGTGTTTTTCGCGGCTTCTGCGCTTTTGCTTGCCAGATTCCGGACTTCATCCGCAACTACGGCAAAGCCTTTACC